>CAXTDA010000533.1:0-2816 GCA_964242935.1 uncultured Burkholderiaceae bacterium
CGGCCGACCTGCTGCTGATGGGTTCGCGACCCGAACGCGCGATCATCGGCCGGCTGTTCGGCTCGGTGGCCCACGAGGTCATCCGGAAGACGCCGGTGCCGCTGTTGCTCGTGCCGACCGACGACTGACACCCATAGGAGCACGTGCATGGCACGCGTCATGGGCTGGTTGCTGTTGCTGGCGCTCTCGTACGCGTCGATCGCGAGCGGGGCGACCGCCGACGACCTCCTGCCGCGGCCCCTGCGTGGGACGGTGCCGGCCGGCTATCCGCCCGGCTATGCGACGACCGTCCGCGCCGCCGAAGACGAGGGCCGGCTCGTCGTCTACTCCACGACCGACCTCGACGTGGTCGCGCCGTTGCTCGACGACTTCCGCGCGATGTACCCGCGGATCGACGTGCAATACGAGGATCTGAACAGCACGGTGCTGCACCACCGTTTCATTGCCGAGACGAAGCAACGCTCCACCGATTCCGCCGACGAGACCGAGGCGATGTCCGGTTCGGCCGACGTGCTGTGGAGTTCGGCGATGGACCAACAGGCCAGCCTCGTCAACGACGGCTATGCACAGACCTACGAATCGCCCGAGAGCGCCGCACTGCCTGCCTGGGCGAAGTGGAAGAGCCAGGCGTACGCGACGACGTCCGAGCCGGTCGTGATCGTCTACGACAAGGCGCTGCTGCCGGCGGCCGAGGTGCCGCAGTCGCGTGCGGACCTGGTGCGGCTGCTGGATGCCGATCCCGGTCGGTTCCGCGGCAAGGTCGTCACTTACGACATCGAGAAGTCGGGCGTCGGCTTCTTCCTCGCGACGCAGGACGCGGCGGCGGCGCCCGGCTGGCGGGACCTCGCGCGCGCGTTGCATCGTGCCGACGTCCGGGGCGAGCTCACGACCGACGCGATGGTCAAGCGCGTCGCGTCGGGACAGGCCGTGCTCGCCTACAACGCGCTCGGTCCGTATGCGCTGGCCCAGGCGCGGAAGAACGCCGCGCTCGGCATCGTCTTCCCGAAGGACTACACGCTCGTCGCGTCGCGCATCCTGTTCATCAATCGGAAAGCCGCGCATCCGAATGCCGCGCGGCTCTGGCTCGACTACGTCCTGTCCCGACGCGGACAGACCGTGCTCGCGAACCGGTCGCGACTGTTCGCGGTGCGCGGCGACATCGACGGCGAGACCACCGCGGCGCACCTCGCCGAGATGCTCGGCGCGAGCAGCCGGCCGATCGCGATCGGCTCGAACCTGGCCGGCTACCAGAACGACCAGGCTTACGTGGAGTTCATCCGGACCTGGCGGCGTGCCGAGGCGGCGCCGTAGCGTCTGGCGCGGCCGGCTGCCTTCCGCGACTCGCGCCGGAGCGTCAGACCGCGGCGTTCGTCACCCGGTCCCACGCTGCGCGGGCCGCGTGCTTCGCCTTCTCCCACGTGACGTGCCCTTCGCCCGTCATCCCCGCATAGTCGCGCGCCAATGAAGGCTCGACGTCGTCGAAGCTCTTGTTGGCGTACCGGTCGCGCGGCTGCCCACCCAGTCGATAGGGCGGTTCGTAAGCCGCGTAGTCGTCGCCGTCGACGGCATAGGGCTGCGCCGCATGATGGGCTCGCCAGTAGTCGGAATCGACCGTCGGATCGACGAGTTCGGCGACCGCCTTGCCGCCCAGGCCCCCGACGACCGCACCGATCGCAGCGCCGGCGGCGGTACCGATCGGTCCGGCGGCCAGCGTGCCGGCCACCGCACCGGTCGCCATGCCGCCCACCGCCGCACCGAGGCCGACGCCCACGGGATGCGCGCCCGGCTCACCGGTGATCGGGTCGAGATGTGCGTGCTTCTTCTCTTCAGGCTGACTCATGCTTCCCTCCATGGATCAACGGCCGGTCACTCATCACGAGCGGGTGCCGCATCCGCGCAGATCGCCGCGCCGCTCAGCGATCGAGCCAGTCGCTCAGTTCGTCGGCATGCTCCTGCTCCTGCGACAGGATCTCGGCGAGCATGCGGCGCGTCGTCGAGTCCTTGTCGCCGATCAGCTTGACCATCTGGCTATAGGTCTCGATGGCGACGCGTTCGGCGATCAGGTTCGCCCGGATCATCGCCTGCAGGTCGGTCGAGTCGTCGTAGTCGGCATGGCTGCGATCGACCAGCGTGGTCGGCGCGAAGTCGGGCTCGCCGCCCAACTGGACGATGCGCTCCGCGATCATGTCCGCATGCTGCGTTTCCTCCTGCGCATGGACGAGGAACTCCTCGGCGATCTTCGGAGACGCCACGCCCTTCGCGGTGAAGTGGTGCCGCTTGTAGCGCAGGACGCAGACCAGTTCGGTCGCCAGCGCATCGTTCAGCATCCTGACGATGTCGTCGCGCCACGGGCCGTAGCTCGGCGTGACCGCCCCGTCTTCGAGGCTCCGCTTGGCCGCCTCGATCGCGGACTGGTCGAGTTCGAGACGCGCTGGCGGCGTGGGATCTGCGCTGTCGGATGGGAACGTCATGTCGTCCTTTCATGTCACCGGTTCACTGCGGGGCCGGGACGCCGTTCGCGGCATCGAAGCGACGCTTTGACGCCGTCGATGCCTGTTCAGTCGTCCGAACCGATCATCAGGCTGAGGAGCCCCATCAAGCCGGCGCCCACGGCCGCGGCGATCAGCAGCGCCTTCACCGGCTCGTTCCGGGTGTAGGTGACGACTTCCCCGGTCAGCTCGTCGGCCTGGCGGCGCACGCGATCCGCGGCGTCGCGAATGAAGATCATGCTCTGGTCGACCATCGTCTGCGCCTGGTCGATGCCTTCCTTCAGCTTCGGCGTGACTTCGCTGCGGACGGCATCGACCTTGTCGGAC
>CAXTDA010000534.1:0-2814 GCA_964242935.1 uncultured Burkholderiaceae bacterium
ATCACCTGGCGCCTGATCCCGTTCCTGTTCGTGCTCTGGGTGCTGGCCTGGGTCGACCGCGTCAACGTCGGCTTCGTGAAGCTCACGATGCTCGACGAGCTGAAGTGGAGCGAGGCGGTCTACGGGTTCGGCGCCGGCATCTTCTTCCTCGGCTACTTCTTCTTCGAGGTGCCCTCGAACCTGCTGCTGCAGCGCATCGGTGCGAGGAAGACGATCACGCGCATCACGCTCGGCTGGGGCGTCGTCTGCGTCGCGATGATGTTCGTGACGACGCCGGGAATGTTCTACTTCCTGCGTTTCCTGATGGGCGTGTTCGAGGCCGGCTTCTACCCCGGCATCATCCTGTACCTGACCTATTGGTATCCGAGCGCGCGCCGCGCGAAGGCCTTCGGCATGTTCATGTCGGCCTCCGGCATCGCCGGCGTGATCGGCGGCCCGCTGGCCGGCACCGTGATGAACGGCATGCACGGCGTCAACGGATGGTCGGGCTGGCAGTGGGTGTTCCTGATCGAGGGGATCCCGTCGATCATCGCCGCGGCCGTCACGTGGTTCTACCTCACCGACCGCCCGGCTGAGGCGAAGTGGCTCACCCCGGCGCAGCGTCAACTGGTGGAAGACGACCTGGCACGCGACGCCGCCGGGCTCGGCCAGCGCGAGGAGAGCCTGATCGCATCGCTGAAGGACGGGCGCCTGTGGCTGCTGATCCTCGTCTTCTTCTGCGTGATCGCCGCGAATTCGTCGCTGACGTTCTTCGGTCCCTCGGTCGTCAAGGAAGTCGGCTTCACGAATCCGGCGACGGTCGGCTGGATCATGTCGCTCTCGTACCTGTTCGGTGCGATCGGCATGGTCATCAACGGCCTGCACTCCGACCGCACCAACGAGGCGCGCCTGCACTGCGCGTTCGCCGCGGCGCTCGGTGCGCTCGGCCTGCTGCTGACGGCACTCTTCATCAAGGCGAGCCCGACGCTGGCGCTCTGCGCGCAGACCCTCGCGATCTTCGGCACGATGGCCGCGATCCCGGTGTTCTGGCAGCTGCCCGGGCGCTTCCTGGCCGGTGCGGCGGCGGCCGGCGGCGTCGCGCTGATCAACTCGATCGCCAATCTCGCCGGCTTCGGCGCGCCGACGATGCTCGGCGTGATCAAGACGCAGACCGGCGGGCTCGCGCCCGGGCTGATGATCGTGGCGGCGGTCGAGGTCTGCGCGACGGTCCTGATTCTGTCGTTCATTCCGCGACTCGTGCCGAAAGCCAGGCCGTGACGCTTTCGGATCTCGCGGCGATGGACCACGCCGCGTTCATGGCCGCGTTCGGTGGGCTGTTCGAGCACTCGCCTTGGGTGGCCGAGGCGGCTTGGCCGCTCCGCCCTTTCGCGAGCGAGGCCGCACTGCACGACGCGATGATGGGCGCGGTGCGCGCTGCGCCAGAGGAGCAGCAGATCGCGTTCCTCAACCTGCACCCGGAACTCGCCGGCAAGGAAGCCGAGGCCGGCACCCTGACTGGCCACTCGACGTTCGAGCAGCGGGGAGCGGGGCTCGATGTCCTGACACACGACGAACTCGTCGAGCTGCGCCGACTCAACGCGGTCTACGCGCAACGTCATGGCTTCCCTTTCATCATCGCCGTGCTCGGCCACACCAGGCCGCAGATCTTCGAGGCGCTGCGCGTTCGCGCCACGCGCGACACGGCGCGCGAAGTGAACGAGGCGCTGAACCAGATCGCACAGATCACCCGCCGCCGCCTGCACGCGCTGTTCGTCGCTTGACGCGATCGGTCCGCACGGCGCTCTCATCCCTCAGCCCGGTCACCCAAACCACAGGAGCCCCCGGTCATGGCCGATTCACCCACGCCGCATCTGGCTCGTCGGCAGTTCGCTCTCTCGGGGCTTGCGCTCGGTGCGAGCGCACTGGCCTCCCGGCCTGCTCTTGCGGCCGATCCGCCAGCCGCGATCCAGCCGGTCTCGCTGGCCGGCGTGAGCCCACGTCTCACCATCCACACGATCGACACGTATCACGGGTCGCCCGCGGCCGGCCTTCGGGTCGACTTCTCGGCCTTCGACGGGAAGCAGTTCGTTCTCGTGCGCACGCTCACGATCGGCGCCAACGGACGCGCGACCGACGATCCGGTCCTCGTCGGCGAAACATACCGGCCCGGTCGCTACCAGTTCCTGCTGCACGTCGACGATTACTTCGCGATGAAGAAGGCACAGTTGCCGACGCCGCCGTTCCTGTCGAAGCTGCCGGTGGACTTCCAGGTCGTGAACGCGGCGGAGCGGATCCACCTGCCGATCCAGTTCGGCCCGTGGAGCTACAACTATTCGCGCGGTAGCTGATTCGCTGCACCGCACTCGTATCGAACCGACAGGAGCCACGCCATGGCCGGCATCAGCGCCCACGTTCTCAACATCACCACCGGCCGCCCGATCGCCGGCATGCAGATCGAACTGTTCGACCTGTCGACTTCTCCGCCCACGCGCCTCACCGACAACCTGAGCAATGCGGACGGCCGTACGGACAAGCCGATGCTGGCACCCGCGGACACCAGACCGGGTCCGTATGAACTGCGCTTTCACGTCAACGCCTACTTCAAGGCGCCCGACGCACTTTCCGACGTCGTGCCGGTCCGCTTCTCCATCTTCGACGCCGCGCAGCACTACCACGTCCCGATGCTGTGCTCACCGTGGTTCTTTTCGACCTACCGTGGCGCCTGACCGACCTGGTCCGGAGAGTCGATATGACCACTGAATCGATTGCGAACGCGCATCTGCTCGACGCCATCCGCCTCGCGATGGGCAACGTGCGCGAGCGAAGGACCTGGCC
>CAXTDA010000535.1:0-2805 GCA_964242935.1 uncultured Burkholderiaceae bacterium
GGCGGGGCCGGCGCCGGTCGCGGGCGACCCGCTGGCGAGCTGGGTGATGTCGCGGGCGCACGTGCGGGCCGACGACGGGTCGACGCGCCTGCAGCTCGGTCTCGCGCTGCTCGGCTTCTTCGTCGTCGCGTCCGGGCTCACGCTGCTGCTGACGATCCGTCGCTGGAACCTCGCGCTCGCGCGGCTCGGTCGCGAGATCGTCGATGCGCCGGGCGACACGGCATGGCAGCTCGCGCCGACCGGCCATCGCGACCTCGACCGCGTGGCCGCGATGGTGTCGTCGCTGCATCGGCGGCTGGCCCGCCCGGGCGCCGCGGCGCGCCGGCTCGAGGGCGAGCTGGCGCGTGCGCAGCGCGTCGCCACGGTCGGCCGCATGGCGGCGCAACTCGTCCACGAGATCCGCAACCCGATCGCCGCGATGCGTCTGCGGGCCGAGAACGCACTGGCCGGCGCGAGCGCCCCGACCGTGGCCCTCGACCACATCCTCAAGGACGTCCATCGGCTCGACGACCTGCTCGAGCGCATGCAGGCGATGACGCGGCTGAACGCCCTCCGGATGCAGCCGGTGGCGATCGACCGATGGCTCGCCGAGCTGGCCGGCGCGTGGCAGGAAACCGCCGCGGCGAAGCGCGTGACGATCGCGCACGAAGCGCCGGACGCCGAGTGGCCGATCGATGCCGACCAGCTCGCGCGCGCGGTCGGCAACCTCGTCGCGAACGCGATCCAGCACGTGGCGCCGGACGTCGGCCGGGTCGTGGTCCGGGCCACCGTCGAGCCCGGGGCCGCGTGCCGCATCGCGATCGAAGACAATGGGCCCGGCATCGCGGAACGGGACCTCGAACCGATCTTCGACCCGTTCCACACGACGCGCGTCGACGGCAGCGGACTCGGCCTGTCGATCGCGCGCGAGATCGTCGAGGCGCACGGCGGCACGTTGCGCGCGCTGCCGCGGCGGACCGACGGCGCCACCTTCCTGATCGAACTGCCATGGCCCGCGTCCTGATCGTCGACGACGACCGCTCGTTCCGCGAAAGCCTCGGCGAGACGGTGACGTCGCTCGGCCACGCGGTGGTGTTCGCGGCCGACGGCGCCGACGGGCTCGCGATGCTCGCGATGCACGCCGTCGACCTCGCGCTGGTCGACCTGCGGATGCCGAACGGCGACGGCCTGTCGGTGCTGCGCGCCGTCAGGGCCGACCCGCACCTCGCGCACCTGCCGGTGGTGCTGCTGACCGCGCATGCCGACGCCGACAACACGATCGACGCGATGAAGCTCGGCGCGTTCGATCACCTGAGCAAGCCGATCGGACGCGGCGACGTGCAGGACCTGCTCGAGCGGGCCCTGCCGCGCGTGCGTGCCGCCGGCGTGGCACGCGCCGCGGTGGCCGCCACCGCCGACCCGCCGATGATCGGTTCCAGCCCGGCGATGCGCGCGGTGCAGAAGCTGATCGGCATCGCCGCGTCGAGCGACGCGACGGTGCTGATCCAGGGCGAGACCGGCACCGGCAAGGAACTGGTCGCCCGCGCGATCCACGCGCACAGCGATCGCGGGCAGGCGCGGCCGGCGAAGGCGTTCGTCGCGATCAACTGCGCGGCCATCCCGGCCGACCTGCTCGAGAGCGAACTGTTCGGTCACGAGCGCGGCGCATTCAGCGGCGCCGTGCAGAGCCGCGTCGGGCGCTTCCGCGAGGCCGACGGCGGCACGCTCTTCCTCGACGAGGTCGGCGACATGTCGCTGACGATGCAGGCCAAGTTGTTGCGCGTCCTGCAGGACCGCATCGTGACGCCGGTGGGCGGCTCGGCCGGACTGCGCATCGATGTGCGCGTTCTGGCCGCGACCCATCGCGACCTCGTCGCGCTGGTCGAGGCGGGCCGCTTCCGCGAAGACCTGTTCTATCGGCTCAACGTGCTGCGCATCGACTTGCCGCCGCTCCGCGAGCGCGGCTCGGACATCCTCGCGCTCGCCGAGCGGCTGATCGACCGTCACGCGACGACACCGAAGCGCCTCACCGCCGATGCGGCCAAGGCGCTGCTCGACCACGCGTGGCCCGGCAACGTCCGCGAGCTCGACAACCTGATGCAGAAGACGGCGCTGGTGGTCCGCGGCGACGTGATCGATCGCGACGACCTGCAGTTGACCGCGCGCGCCGCGCCGTCCGCTCCCGACGACTGGTCGACGATGGATTTCGCGAGCGCCATCGCGCGCTTCGAGAAGATGCTGCTCGAACGCGCGCTCGCCGAGAGCGGCAACAACCGCAGCGCCGCGGCCCGCCGCCTCGGGATGCACCGGCAGCTGCTGTACGCGAAGCTGAAGGAACACGGGATCGGTTGATGCGGTCGTCGTGTTCCCGGACAGGCGGTGTCGCCCGAGCGGACGGTGCAGCGCGCGACGTCGTGCGGCCGATCGTGATTCTTCGAGGAAGAGCGGGTCCGCCGGCGCTGGCACGGATCGTGTGACCGGAGTGCCTGCACTTCGTCAACGAATGCCGCGCGATTCCCGTGATGCCGACCGTCGTCCCCTGTCCTCTCGATCGCCGCGCGATGAATGGTGGCCAGTCGCGCCCGGCACGGTTGCGGATTGCCGCGTTCGTGCTGCTGGCCAGCGTCGCGTTTGCCGCCAGTGCGCAGTCGCCACCACCCACGCCCGACACGCCGCGCGTCCCGCTGCCGCCCCGGGCGCCCGACGACGTCGTCACGTACGAGGGCATCGTCCGCCTCTACCTGCTGAACGAATTCGGCGACGTCGAAGGCGTCGTCGCCCGGGACGGCACCCATGTGCGGCGGGAAGCGCACCTGGGTGCCGTCC
>CAXTDA010000536.1:0-2804 GCA_964242935.1 uncultured Burkholderiaceae bacterium
ATGGCAAAGAGCAAATTCGAACGGACCAAGCCGCACGTGAACGTGGGGACGATCGGTCACGTGGATCATGGGAAGACGACGCTGACGGCGGCGATCACGACGGTGCTGTCGAAGCTGTTCGGCGGTTCGGCGATGGCGTACGACCAGATCGACGCGGCGCCGGAGGAAAAGGCGCGGGGGATCACGATCAACACGGCGCACGTGGAGTACGAGACCAAGGCGCGGCACTACGCGCACGTCGACTGTCCGGGGCATGCGGACTACGTGAAGAACATGATCACCGGTGCGGCGCAGATGGACGGGGCGATCCTGGTGGTGAGCGCGGCCGACGGGCCGATGCCGCAGACCCGCGAGCACATTCTGCTGGCGCGTCAGGTGGGGGTGCCGTACATCATCGTGTTCATGAACAAGGCGGACATGGTCGACGACGCCGAGTTGCTGGAACTGGTGGAGATGGAAGTGCGGGAGTTGCTCAGCAAGTACGAGTTTCCGGGCGACGACACGCCGATCGTGATCGGCAGTGCCAAGCTGGCGCTGGAAGGCGACGACGGGGAGATGGGCAAGGGGGCGATCCTGAAGCTGGCCGATGCGCTCGACAGCTACATTCCGACGCCGGAGCGGGCGGTCGACGGGGCGTTCCTGATGCCGGTGGAAGACGTGTTCTCGATCAGTGGTCGGGGCACGGTGGTGACCGGACGGATCGAGCGCGGCATCATCAAGGTCGGCGAGGAGATCGAGATCGTCGGCATCAGTGACACGCAGAAGACGATCTGTACCGGGGTGGAGATGTTCCGCAAGCTGCTCGACCAGGGGCAGGCGGGCGACAACGTCGGCATTCTGCTGCGCGGCACCAAGCGGGAAGACGTGCAGCGCGGTCAGGTGCTGTGCAAGCCGGGGTCGGTCAAGCCGCACACCCACTTCACGGCCGAGATCTACGTGCTGAGCAAGGAAGAGGGAGGACGGCATACGCCGTTCTTCAACAACTACCGGCCGCAGTTCTACTTCCGCACCACGGACGTGACCGGATCGATCGAGCTGGAAGCCGGGAAAGAGATGGTGATGCCGGGCGACAACGTGACGATCACGGTCAAGCTGATCAACCCGATCGCGATGGAAGAAGGATTGCGCTTCGCGATCCGCGAGGGTGGACGGACGGTCGGTGCGGGGGTCGTCGCGAAGATCATCGCCTGACTCTCAGTCTTGTCACCCCGGCGAAGGCCGGGGCCCAAGTCCGTGCGAACGCGTTGCACGCGGAACTTGGGTCCCGGCCTTTGCCGGGACGACGAAATTCTTGTTTCGTGGTCGACCGACCACATCGTTCTTTGGAGCTTCGAACATGCAACAGAAAATCCGCATCCGCCTGAAGGCCTTCGACTACCGCCTGATCGACCAGTCCGCCCTCGAGATCGTCGACACCGCGAAGCGCACCGGTGCCGTCGTCAAGGGCCCGATTCCGCTCCCGACGCGCATCCAGCGCTTCGACGTGCTGCGCTCGCCGCACGTCAACAAGACGTCGCGCGACCAGTTCGAGATTCGCACGCACCAGCGCCTGATGGACATCGTCGACCCGACCGACAAGACGGTCGACGCGCTGATGAAGCTCGACCTGCCGGCTGGCGTCGACGTCGAAATCAAGCTCCAATAAGCACGATGGCGCCGCAGGGCGCTTGCAGGGTCCCGCGATTGCCGATATAGTCGCGGGCTTTTCCGAGATCGGCTCGTCGATCGCCGGAACACGCATTCCCGCTTCCGCGATCGATGTCGGAAGCCATACAGCCCCGGCCAATCGTTGTCGGGAACGGAGCAGAAAATGAATCTTGGCCCTAGCTTCGGTCTAGTGGGTCGCAAGGTCGGCATGACGCGCATCTTCACGGATGAAGGCGATGCGATTCCCGTGACGGTGCTCGACGTGTCGAACAACCGCGTCACGCAGATCAAGACCGACGAGGTCGACGGCTACAGCGCCGTCCAGGTCACCTTCGGCGAACGCCGCGCATCGCGCGTCACGAAGGCCGCCGCGGGGCACCTCGCGATGGCGGGCGTCGAGGCCGGCACCGTCCTCAAGGAATTCCGGGTCGACGCCAAGAACTTGGGCGAACTCAAGCCGGGTTCGGTCGTCACCGTCGAAAGCCTGTTCGAGGTCGGCCAGAAGGTCGACGTCCAGGGCACGACGATCGGCAAGGGTTACGCCGGCGTCATCAAGCGCCACCACTTCCGCTCGGGCCGCGCGTCGCACGGCAACTCGCGCTCGCACAAGGTGCCGGGCTCGATCGGCATGGCGCAGGACCCGGGCCGGGTGTTCCCCGGCAAGCGCATGACCGGCCATCTCGGCGACGTGACGCGGACCACGCAGAACCTCGTCGTCGCACGGGTCGACGCGGAGCGCGGCCTGCTGCTGGTCCGCGGCGCGGTGCCCGGCTCGAAGAACGGCAGCATCGTCGTCAAGCATGCCGTCAAGACGCCGCTGAAGGCGGCGAACAAGGGAGCCTGATCATGGAATTGAAGCTCCTTGGCGCGGAAGGCGCCGTGACCGCGCCCGATACGGTCTTCGGCCGCGACTACAACGAAGCGCTGATCCATCAGCTCGTGACCGCGTACCAGGCGAATGCGCGAAGCGGCAACCGCGCGCAGAAGGGCCGCAGCGAGATCGCGAAGAGCACGAAGAAGCCGTGGCGCCAGAAGGGTACCGGCCGTGCGCGTGCCGGCATGGCGTCGTCGCCACTCTGGCGTGGCGGCGGCAAGATTTTCCCGAATCTGCCCGACGAGAACTTCACGCAGAAGATCAACAAGAAGATGTACCGCGC
>CAXTDA010000537.1:0-2803 GCA_964242935.1 uncultured Burkholderiaceae bacterium
GCTCCAGGCCGGCCGTCGGCAAGGCCAGGGCGTTCGCCCAGGTGCGGACCGTCCAGCGCGCCGCGTGACGATCGAATGCGGGGTCCGCTCCGAGGCGATCGGCGAGTTGCGGCAGCAGGACGTGCAGGCCCTCGTCGCCGTGGGCGGCCAGCAGCCGCTGGGGTACCTCGGCGGCGAGCGCGGAGAGCAGATGCACGATCTGCCGGTCGTTCGCCGGGAAGTCCTGGATCAGCAGCAGCCGCAGCCGCTCGGGTTCGTAGAGCAGGCCCGGGCCGTAGCGGTCGATGATCGCCGCGAGCGACGACTCGACGCTCGTCGGGGCATCCTCGTCGAGGGTCCTGCCGTCGTGCCGTTCGTTCATTCCTGTCCCGTTGTTCGTGCCCGCGGCATGGTGGCATAAGCCGCCTTCGAGTTGGACCGGCGTCGCTTCGCGGCAACGCGGGCAACGGCGCTTCCGAAAGCGGATCACGCGACGACGTGCGGACTCCTCGAGCCGTCACCGTCGCCTTCACGAAGCGATCGATACGACTTCTTTATGACTAGAATGCGCCGCGACGCGCAGTCTGCCTCTTCGTCAGGACGCGCCGCTCGCAACCCGTGCCGGGCGCCGAGACACCGGTCGATCGATCACCGCTCCCCGGAAGGTTCCGATGAAGTTCCGCTTCCCCATCGTCATCATCGACGAGGACTACCGTTCGGAGAACACGTCGGGTCTCGGCATCCGCGCGCTCGCGGCCGCCTTCGAGGCCGAAGGGATGGAAGTCCTCGGCGCGACCAGCTATGGCGACCTGTCCCAGTTCGCGCAGCAGCAGTCGCGCGCGTCGGCCTTCATCCTGTCGATCGACGACGAGGAGTTCACGCCGGGTCCGGACCTCGATCCGGCCGTCCTCAACCTGCGCGCGTTCATCGAGGAGATCCGCTTCAAGAACGCGGACATCCCGATCTACATCTACGGCGAGACGCGAACCAGCCGGCACATCCCGAACGACATCCTGAAGGAGCTGCACGGCTTCATCCACATGTTCGAGGACACGCCGGAGTTCGTCGCGCGTCACATCATCCGCGAGGCGCGCGCCTACCTCGGCGGCCTCGCCCCGCCGTTCTTCCGCGCGCTGATCCACTACGCGCAGGACGGCTCGTACTCATGGCATTGCCCCGGTCACTCGGGCGGCGTCGCGTTCCTGAAGAGCCCGGTCGGCCAGATGTTCCACCAGTTCTTCGGCGAGAACATGCTGCGCGCCGACGTCTGCAACGCGGTCGAGGAGCTCGGGCAGCTGCTCGACCACACCGGCCCGGTCGCCGCGTCGGAGCGCAACGCGGCGCGCATCTTCCACGCCGACCACTGCTACTTCGTTACCAACGGCACGTCGACGTCGAACAAGATCGTCTGGCACGCGAGCATCGCGCCCGACGACATCGTCGTCGTCGACCGCAACTGCCACAAGTCGATCCTGCACGCGATCACGATGACCGGCGCGATTCCCGTGTTCCTGACGCCGAAGCGGAACAACCTCGGCATCATCGGACCGATCCCGAAGGAGGAGTTCACGCCCGAGAGCATCGCGCGGAAGATCGAGGCCAACCCGTTCGCGCGCGCGGTGAAGAACAAGCAGCCGCGCATCCTCACGATCACGCAGTCGACGTACGACGGCATCCTCTACAACGACGAGACGCTGAAGGACATGCTCGACGGCCGCATCGACAACCTGCACTTCGACGAGGCGTGGTGCCCGCACGCGTCGTTCCACGACTTCTATCGCAACATGCACGCGATCGGCCAGGACCGGCCGCGCCCGAAGACCTCGATGATCTATGCGACGCAGTCGACGCACAAGATGCTGGCCGGGCTGTCGCAGGCCTCGCAGATCCTGGTGCGCGAGTCCGAGACCGTGAAGCTCGACCCGACGATCTTCAACGAGGCGTTCCTGATGCACACGTCGACCAGCCCGCAGTACGCGATCATCGCGTCGTGCGACGTCGCGGCCGCGATGATGGAGCCGCCCGGCGGCACGGCGCTGGTCGAGGAGAGCATCCTCGAGGCGCTCGACTTCCGGCGCGCGATGCGGAAGATCGACGACGAGTTCGGCGACAGCTGGTGGTTCAAGGTGTGGGGGCCGGACGACCTGGTCGACGACGGCGTCGGCACGCAGGCGGACTGGATCCTCAAGTCCGACGACAACTGGCACGGCTTCGGCAACCTCGCCGACGGCTTCAACATGCTCGACCCGATCAAGTCGACCATCGTCACGCCGGGACTCGACGTGTCGGGCCGCTTCGCCGACAGCGGCATCCCGGCGTCGGCCGTCACGCGCTACCTCGCCGAGCACGGCGTCATCGTCGAGAAGACCGGGCTGTACTCGTTCTTCATCATGTTCACGATCGGCATCACGAAGGGCCGCTGGAACACGCTGCTGACGGCGCTGCAGCAGTTCAAGGACGACTACGACAAGAACTCGCCGCTGTGGCGGATCCTTCCCGAGTTCGCGCAGGCGTTCCCGATCTACGAGCGCGTCGGCCTCCGCGACCTGTGCCAGCAGATCCACGACATGTACAAGAAGCACGACGTCGCGCGCGTGACGACCGAGATGTACTACTCCGACATGCAGCCCGCGATGAAGCCGTCGCAGGCCTACGCCTGCATGGCCCACCGCGAGATCGACCGCGTGCCGATCGAGGAGCTCGAAGGACGCGTCACCAGCGTGCTGCTGACGCCGTACCCGCCGGGCATTCCGCTGTTGATCCCGGGAGAGCGCTTCAACAAGACGATCGTCGAGTACCTGCTGTTCGCGCAGCGCTTCAACCT
>CAXTDA010000538.1:0-2438 GCA_964242935.1 uncultured Burkholderiaceae bacterium
CAACCAGGCCCTGGCCGACGCCTTCGCCGCCGACACGCCCCTGCGCATGGTCGGCAGCCCCGAACACATGGCCGACGCCATCCACTTTCTTCTCAGCGACGAGAGTTCGTACGTCACCGGAGCCGAGCTCACGGTCGATGGCGGACGCGGCGCGGACTGACCCTTCGGAGTATCGCGCGATGCAGCTTTCGAGAGACGAACTAAAGCGGGCCTACCGCCGCATGTTCTCCATCCGCACTTTCGAGACGCGGGTGGAGAAGGAGTTCGCGCAGGGCAACATCCCCGGCTTCGCGCACGTGTACCTGGGGCAGGAAGCCTCGGCCGTCGGCGTCTGCCACGACCTGGCGGACGACGACTACATCGGCTCCACCCACCGCGGCCACGGCCACTGCATCGCCAAGGGCGTGGACGTGAAGGGCATGATGGCCGAGATCTACGGCAGGATCACCGGATCCTGCCGCGGCAAGGGCGGGTCGATGCACATCGCGGACCTGTCCAAGGGGATGCTCGGCGCCAACGGCATCGTCGGCGGCGGCCCGCCGCTGATCTGCGGTCGCGCGCTCGCGTCCAAGCTCAAGGGCGACGGCGGCGTCGCGGTCGCGTTCTTCGGCGACGGCGCGTCCAACCAGGGCACCACGCTGGAGTCGCTGAACCTGGCCTCGATCTGGAACCTGCCGGTGGTCTTCGTCGCGGAGAACAACGGCTACGCCGAGGCCACGTCGTCGACCTGGTCGGTGGCCACCGACGACATCGCCGACCGGGCGGCGGCGTTCGGGATGCCCGGCGTGATCGTCGACGGGTTCGACTTCTTCGCCGCGCACGAGGCCGCGGGCGAGGCCGTGGCCCGGGCGCGCGAGGGCGGCGGCGGGCGCGCCGCGCGGCCCGGGGCGGCGCGCGACGGACCGGGGCGCGCGGCCGGGCCGATCGACCCGGGGAGCCGCACGCCACGGGCCGACGCGCCGTTCCGGATCGGCAACGCGGCGGGCGAGGCCCACCCGATCATCGGGGAAGGTATGAGCATGGCGTTGCAGTCCGCGTGGCTGCTGTGCGCGCAACTGATCGATCCGGCACGGCGCGATCGGCCGCCCGACGCCGCGCGTCAGCGGCAGGCGGGACGGCGCTACGCGCGGCTCTGGCGCCGGCACTTCGGTCCGCGACTGCGACTCGCATCGCTCTTCGCCCATGCCGCCATGCGGCCGCACTTCGCGACGCCGATGCTGGCCGTCGTGCGCCTCTGGCCCGGGCTGCTCACGGCCGGAGCGGTCTGGGTCGGCAAGGTACGCTCCGTGGTCGACGCGGACTCCAGCGCGGCCCGTCGCCACGCGTCGCGTTCGTCGCCCGTTCCATCGAAGGAGATCTGATGCCGACCACGTTCGAGCGACTTCGCGCGATCCTCGTCCGCGACTACAAGGCCGACCCGGACGGCGTCGCGCCGGACACGCCGCTCGAAAGCCTGAACATCGATTCCCTCGGAGTCGCCGAACTGCTGTTCACGATCGAGGACGAGTTCGCGATCAAGCTGACGAAGGAACCGGTGGAGCTGACGACCGTCGCCGATGTCGTCGGCTTCATCGACCGTCTCGTCGCGACCCGGCACGGCGTCGACGCGCCCGGTGACGGATCGCCGCGACCGTCGGCCGGACCCTGACGATGCGGGTCGCGGTGACCGGCCTCGGGCTGGTCTCTCCGCTCGGCGGCGATGCGGCGGAAAACCTGCTGAACGCCCGGGCGGGGCGTTCGGCAATCGGACGCCTCGACGACCTGCCGGATGCGGGCCGGTTGCTCGCGCCGCTCGGTGCTCGCGTCCGTTTCGATGGCGCCGCGCATTTCGATCCGCAGCCCTTGCGCATGCTCGACCGGGTCAGTCAGTTCGCTGTCGTCGCCGCACGCCGGGCGCTGCGGGACTCGGGCATCGAACTGCGCGATGCGGACCGCGACCGGGTCGGCGTCTTCGTCGGCTGCGGGATGGGCGGCTCGCTGACGATGGACGCCGGCTACCGCACGCTGTACGGGGACCGTTCCGATCGCATCAAGCCGTTCACGATCCTCGGCGGCATGCACAACGCGCCGGCCGGCTGGATCGGCAACGAACACGGCCTCGGCGGTCCCAACCTCACGTACTCGACGGCGTGTTCGTCGGCCGCGGTGGCGATCGGCGAAGCGTGGCTGCGCGTCGCCGCCGGCACCCTCGACCTCGCGATCGCCGGCGGCGCCGAGGCGCCGCTGTCGCTCGGCTCGCTGAAAGCCTGGGAAGCGATGAACACGCTCGCGACGATCGACCCCGACGATCCGGCCGCGTCGTGCAAGCCGTTCTCGCGAAATCGCAGCGGCATGGTGCTCGGCGAAGGTGCGGCGCTGCTCGTCCTCGAGCCGTGGGGGGGCGCGCCCCCCCCCGGCCCGGCGCAGCCCCGGGCGGAGCGAGGGGGAGGGCGGCCGCC
>CAXTDA010000538.1:2448-2802 GCA_964242935.1 uncultured Burkholderiaceae bacterium
GGCGCTGCTCGGCCTCTCGCGGTGGGTTCGGGCGACGGCGCGCGGCGGGACGATCCACGGCGAGATGCTCGGGTACGGCCTCGCGACCGACCACGGCCACATCACGCGACCGAGCGTCGAGGGTCAGGCCGCGGCGATGCGCCTCGCGCTGCAGTCCGCCCGCCTGTCCCCGTCGGACGTCGACGCGATCAACGCGCACGGCACCGGCACGCAGGCCAACGACGTCGTGGAAACCGACGCGATCAAGACGGTCTTCGGCGCGCGGGCCCGCGACATTCCGATCAGCGCGACGAAGGCGCTGCACGGCCACCTGTTGGGTGCGACCGCCGCGCTCGAATTCGCGCTGTCGCTGCA
>CAXTDA010000539.1:0-2801 GCA_964242935.1 uncultured Burkholderiaceae bacterium
ATGCTAAACTCGCCCGCCCCATCCCCGGCGCCGGTCCCTCCACGACGTCATCGAACCGCCCGCATGGCCGACTCCCCGTCCAGAGACTCCGCATCCGGGCCCGCGACGAAGGCCACCGCGACCACGACGCCGGCCGATCCGAAGAAGGAAAGGCGGCGCCCGGTCGAGGGTTCGGGACCGCTGTTCCGGCGTCTTCTCGCGTACTTCAAGCCGTACCGCGGCATCTTCATCTTCGGATCGCTCTGCTCGGTGATCGCGTCGACCACCGACGGCGCGTTCGGTCTGCTGCTCAAGTTCCTGATCGATCGCGGCTTCTCGGCCGAGGCGACGCGCGACGTGTGGATCTATCCGGCCGCGATCGTCGGCCTGTTCGTGATCCGCGGCGTGTTCACGTTCCTCAACTCGTACGCGATGGCGTACATCGGCAACCGCGTGCTGAACACGTTGCGGACCGAAATGTTCGACCGGCTGGTCGCGTTGCCGACCCGCTACTTCGATGCGCACTCGTCGTCGAGCCTCGTCTCGCGGCTGGTGTTCGAGGCGCAGAACGTCATGCAGAGCACGACCGGCGTCGTCACGAGCGTGATCCGCAACAGCTTCACGATCCTGTGGCTGATGGTCACGCTGCTGTATCTCAACTGGCGGCTGACGCTGTTCACGCTGATCGTGTTGCCCGCCGTGACGTACGTCGCGCGCCGCATGTCGCGGCGGATGCGCGAGCTGTCGCGGAAGAACATGTTCATGACCGGCGAGCTGACGCGCGTCGTGCAGGAGACGATCGATTGCCAGAAGGTCGTCAAGATTTACGGCGGGGAGTCGGATGCGCGATCGAGCTTCGGGCGCACCGTCGATCGCCTCCGCGGCAACGCGATGCGGATCAGCGTGACGAGCTCGGTCGCGGTGCCGGTGACGCAGCTGCTGATGGCGCTCGCGGTCGCCTGCATGATCTATTTCGCGCTCGAGCTCGCGCGCGCCGGCACGATGACGGCCGGAACCTTCGTGTCCTTCGTGACGACGACGTCGCTGCTGCTGACGCCGATGAAGCAGTTGGCCGAGATCAGCGGGCCGCTCGAGCGCGGGCTGGCGGCGGCCGAAGGCGTGTTCTCGCTGATCGACGAGCGCGTCGAGGACGATCGCGGCACGGTGCGCCTGGATCGGGCGCGCGGCGCGATCCGCTTCGTCGACGTCGGCCTCCGCTACGTCGACGAGCCGGTCGAGCGCCAGGACGACGAAGTCGTCGATGGCGCGACGGACGGGCCGCGCGCGCGGCGCGCCGCATTGCGGAACATCGACCTCGACATCGCGCCCGGCGAGACGATCGCGCTGGTCGGCTCGTCGGGCGGCGGCAAGACGTCGTTCGCGAACCTGATCCCCCGTTTCTATCACGCGAGCACCGGCCGCATCCTGGTCGACGGCGTCCCGATCGAGGACATCACGCTGGCGAGCCTGCGCGAGCAGATCGCGATGGTCAGCCAGGATGTCGTGCTGTTCAACGAGACGGTGGCGGCGAACATCGCGTACGGCGCGAGCAGCGCGCTGCGGGCGCGGCTGAAGGGCGACGGGCTCCGCGCCGCGGTGCGGCGTGCCGCGGAGGCGGCGCATCTTGCGCACGTGATCGACGACATGCCGGACGGCTTCGACACGATGATCGGCGAGAACGGCGTCCGGCTGTCGGGCGGCCAGCGCCAGCGGCTCGCGATCGCGCGCGCGGTGCTGAAGGACGCGCCGATCCTGATCCTCGACGAGGCGACGTCGGCGCTCGACTCGGAGTCCGAGCGCCACGTGCAGGCGGCGCTGGCGGAGCTGATGCGCGGCCGGACGACCGTCGTCATCGCGCATCGGCTGTCGACGATCGAGAGCGCCGATCGCATCGCGGTGTTCGACCAGGGCAGCATCGTCGAGGTCGGCACGCACCAGGCGCTGATCGCGGCCGACGGCATCTACGCGAAGCTCCATCGCATCCAGTACGCGCTCGACAGCGTCCGTCCGCCGACGGTGCCGGCCGATGTCGTGTCGAATCCCGCGGCCGCGACGTTCGCAGCCTGAGCGGCCGTAGCGCCGTCGGCATTCCGGATGAAGCTGCCGCCCGCGCCGCCGCTGCACATCGTGCACACCGAGTCGTCGCTCGGCTGGGGCGGGCAGGAGCTGCGCATTCTCGCCGAGGCGCGCGGCATGATCGCGCGCGGCCATCGCGTCACGCTCATCGCGCCGGTCGCGGCGCGCATCTTCGCCGAGGCGTCGCGCTACCGCGTCCCGGTCACCGCGCTGCCGATCGAGAAGAAGCGACTCGGCGGCGTCGGCGCGCTCCGCGACTGGCTGCGGACCCACCCGGCCGACGTCGTCAACACGCACAGCTCGACCGACAGCTGGCTCGCCGCACTCGCCTGGGCGTCGCTGCGTCGCGGGCCGCCGATCGTGCGGACCCGGCACATCTCGGCGCCGGTCCCGGACAATCTCGCGAGCCGATGGCTCTATCGCGACGCGTCGCGCGCCATCGTCACGACCGGCGAATCGTTGCGGATGCAACTGATCCGTCGCCTCCGCCTCGACCCGTCGCGCGTCGTGTCGATCCCGACCGGCATCGACCTGCGGACCTTTCGCCAGCCGGCGCCACGCGAACGCGCGGCCGCCCGGAGCGCGATCGGCGCCGATACCGACGCGCTCGTCGTCGGCATCGTCGCGACGCTCAGAAGCTGGAAGGGCCATCGCTACCTGATCGAGGGCTTCGCCGACGCCGTGAAGCGCAGCGAAGGCGACATTGCGCGCACGATGCGGCTCGTCGTCGTCGGCGACGGCCCGCC
>CAXTDA010000540.1:0-2800 GCA_964242935.1 uncultured Burkholderiaceae bacterium
CGGCGGGAGGGCATCCGACGGTCGCAAAGCGAGGTCGTCGATTCCGCCTGATAAAGTAGCGTGTTTCGCGGCCGACCCGCGCCCGCGGCGTGACGCGTCGCCCCGTGCCGGCGGCCCGGGCGGCGGACCGTCCGGAAGCGCCGCATTCTACCGTGGCGCTACGTGACCCTTCGCCTCGCGACCTCGTCGATCCACCCGGCCCCACCCCTTCGCGGCAACGCGTCCCGCATGAACCGAACGGAAAGCGCATTACCCCCCTGGCTGCGCCAGGCCTTCGCCTGGGCCGCGTGCGCCTTCGTCGTCGGCGTGGCGCTGTACTACCTCGCGCCGGTCCTGACGCCGTTCCTGATCGCGGCGATCCTCGGCTACATCCTCAACCCCGGCGTGGACTGGATGGCGCGTCACCGCATTCCGCGCTGGCTCGGCACGTCGATCATGCTGATCGTGCTGATCGCGCTGCTGGTGCTGCTCGTGCTGATCATCGTGCCGGTGCTTCAAAAGGAGTTCATGAGCGGCCGCGAGAAGCTGCCCGCGCTGTTGACGCAGTTGCAGACCGGGCTCGCGCCGAAACTGTCGTCGCTGTTCGGCGTCGACATCCAGTTCAGTGCCGACGCGGTCCGCGCGTACGCCTCCGAACACTTCAACTTCGAGAGCATCGGCACGTCCGCGCTCGCGTACCTGCGCGTCGGCAGCGCCGCGGCGCTGTCGTGGCTCGCGACCGCCTTCCTCGTGCCGTTCGTGCTGTTCTACTTCCTGGTCGACTGGCACATGATCTGGACGCGCCTGCAGACCGTCGTGCCGCGCGGCCTCCACACGCGCCTCGGGTCGATGGCCGGCGACGTCGACCGCGTCCTCGCGAAGTTCCTGCGCGGCCAGCTGCTGGTGATGGCGATCCTCGCGGTCTACTACTCGGTGACGCTGTCGATCGCGCGCTTCGACGGCGCGTTGCCGATCGGCATCCTGACCGGCCTCCTCGTCTTCATCCCGTACGTCGGCTTCGCGACCGGTCTCGTGCTCGCGTTGCTGGCCGCGCTGCTGCAGTTCGGCTCGCTCTACGGATTCGCCGCGGTCGCGGTGATCTACGGCATCGGGCAGGTGGTCGAGAGCGTGTACCTGACGCCGCGCATGGTCGGCGAGAACATCGGTCTGCATCCGCTCGCGGTGATCTTCGCGTTGCTCGCGTTCGGCGAGCTCTTCGGTTTCTTCGGCATCCTGCTCGCACTGCCGGTGAGCGCGGTGCTCGTCGTCGCGCTCGGCCATGTCGGCAAACGCTACGTCGAGAGCGACTTCTACCGCGGTCGCAGCAGCGAGGTCATCGACCTCAGCCGCACGGTCGATCGCACCGAGCCGGCGACGATCGAGCTGCCCTGAACTGGACGCTGCGCTCCGCGTCTCCCATGAACCAGCTCCTGCTCGACCTCGAGCCGCCCCTCGTGCCGACGCTCGACAATTTCGTGGTCGGCCGAAACGCGGAGGTCGTGGCCGCTTTGCGGCGGCTCTGCGCCGCGCTTCCGGACGAGCCGTCCGCGCGCGGGTTGTATCTGTGGGGACCACCGAGCAGCGGCCGCACGCACCTCGCGCTCGCGGCGCGCGACGCAACCGGCGGACGCTTCTTCGCCGGGTCGACGGCCGCGCCGGAGGCGATTCGCGACGCGGTGGACGCGGCAGCGGACGCCGGCCCGCGAATGCTCGTCGTCGACGACGTCGAAGCGCTGGTGGCCGACGCGCAGGAGTCGCTGTTCCATGCGATCAACCGGCTTCGCGACGATCCGCGCGGCGCGCTGGTCGTGACCGGCGGCGCGCCGCCGCGCGACCTGGCGCTGACGCCGGGACGCGACGACCTCCGGTCGCGCCTCGCCTGGGGACTCGTGTATCAGCTCCACCGACTCGACGACGACGAGAAGGATGCCGCACTCGCCGACCGCGCCGGCGCGCAAGGCTTCCCGCTGACGCCGGAGGTGCGGCGCTACCTGCTCACGCACTTCTCGCGCGACCTCGGTTCGCTGATGCGGATGGTCGACGCCCTCGACCGCCATGCGCGCGAGCACCGGCGCGTCGTCACCGTGCCGCTGATCCGCGACTTCCTGCAACGGCGCATCGACTTCGCGCCTGCCGACCACGCCGCCTGAGCCTTCCACCGTGCCCGACCTCGCCGCATTCGTCCCCGCATTGGACCCTTCAGCCCCCGCGTCCGACGCGCCGCCGGTCGCGCCCCGCCGTCTCGCGCTGTTCGACCTCGACCACACGCTGCTGCCGATCGACAGCGACTTCGAGTGGGGCAGCTTCCTCGCCGCGACCGGCGTCGTCGACGCCGCGTGGTTCAGGCGACGTCACGAGGAGTTCTACGCGCAGTACCAGGCCGGCACGCTCGACATGGTCGCGTTCCTCGAGTTCGGCCTCGCGCCGCTCGCGGCGCACGACCGCCCGACGCTCGAACGCTGGCACGCCGACTTCATGCGGACGGTGGTCGAGCCACAGATCCACCCCGAGGCGCTCGCGCTCGTCGCCGCCCATCGCGACGCCGGCGACCTCTGCGCGATCGTCACGGCGACGAACGCGTTCGTGACGGCGCCGATCGCGCGACGCTTCGGCGTCGAACACCTGCTCGCGACGATCCCGGCGCAGGTCGACGGCCGCTTCACCGGCGGCGTCCGCGGCGAGCCGTGCTTCAAGGACGGCAAGCTGACGCGCGTGACGGCCTGGCTCGAGAGCCTGGGCTCTGCGTGGTCGAGCTTCGCGTCGTCGACCTTCTACAGCGACTCGCGGAACGACATCGCGCTCCTCGAACACGTGACCGTGC
>CAXTDA010000541.1:0-2794 GCA_964242935.1 uncultured Burkholderiaceae bacterium
AGACGACGCTGGTGTCGGGCACGGCCGGCAAGATCGGCAGCTACGGTTCGCAGACACCGATCAAGGTGCCGCCGACGTTGCAGGTCAACTGGCGCGAGATCACCAACTGGAACGACAGGACGGGCCACTGAACGTGAATAGTCAATCGAGGGCCGTCCCGGACGCCATACCGTTCGCGTCTCCCCGGGATCGCCCGAGGCGCGAGCGCGGCTTCACGCTGATCGAACTGATGATCACCGTCGCGATCGTCGCGATCCTGGCCGCAGTCGCGATCCCGTCGTATCGGGACTCGGTGTGGAAGGGCAAGCGCGCGGAGGCGAAGGCGGCCCTCCTCAAGATGCTGCAGGCGCAGGAGCGTTACTACACGCAGGCCAATACTTATGTCGACCCGACGACGTTGCCGGCGGCGCAGCGCGGCTCGTTCCCCGCGTTTTCCGCCGACAACGCGGCGAACTCGCGTTACACGATCTCGGTCCTCGCGACTGGCGTGACCGGCCTCTGTACCGACAACAACCTGACGAAGTGCGCGATCGTCGTCGCGACGGTTGTCGGCGCGGCCGACCCGAAATGCGGCGGGACGCTGGCGATCGACACCGTCGGCAACAAGTACCCGGCCCTAACGGGTAACACGGCCGTCTGCTGGCAGTGACCGCGCGATGAACAAGCATCCGGCGGCCGGCTTCACGCTGATCGAGATTCTCGTCGTCGTGGCCCTGGTCTCGATCATGCTATCGATCGCGGTCCCGAGCTTCACGTCGTTCATCTCGAGCTACAAGGCGACGGCGGCGATCAACGACTTCCTGCAGAGTGTCGCGCAGACCCGCAACGAGGCGATGCGCCAGAGCCGCAGCATGACGATGGCGCCGGTCACGCCGGGGGACTGGCGAAGCGGCTGGACCATCTTCCACGACACGGCGTCGGGTGCCTGTCCGACGAAGCCGAACGCGGTCGTGGACACCGCCGAGCAGGCGAGCGTCGTCTTCCGTCACGAGGCATTGCCGACGTCGATCACGGTCGCTAACGGCGCCGGGTCCGGCAATGCGTTCAGCGACAGCACGGCAACCTACATCTCGTTCGACGGCACCGGCTATTCGCGCCAGTACTGCGCCGGCGCACAGGTCGGCGGCATCGTGATGACCAACGTGACAGGCTCGAGCATCGAGAGCCGCACGTTGTGCCTGGCCGCGATGGGCCGGGCACGGGTCGTACGAGGCGTCTACGCTTGCAACACCAGCGGGTACTAGACGTCTCGCTGTGCAGGTGACATCGAACGAGGTCGGCGCCCGAGCCGGGTCATGACGGGCGGTTAATCCACATGCGCGATGCGCGCGCCGCGCCGCTCGTCCCTAATCGGGGACATGGACGGCGACCGCAGAAGACCGAGGACGAACCGGGCCGGACGGCGGCCTCCGCGTTCGACGGCGAAGGGCTTCGGCCTGATCGAGGCGATGATCGTGCTCGTCATCGCCACCGTCCTGCTCGCCGGTGCGGCGCCCGCGTTCGGTCGCCTTCTGGCGAACCACCGCGCGTCGAGCGCGACCAATGACCTCCTTCACGGCATCGCGATGGCGCGCGGCGAAGCGCTGAAGCGGGGGCGCCGCGTCTATCTCGCGCCGTCGATCGCATCGTGGCGGGACGGCTGGGTCGTCTTCGTCGACCGCAACGACGACCGCCGTTTCGATGCCGCGACGGGCGACGAACTGATCGCACGCCACGATGCGCTGCCCGCCACGACGGCCGTCACGAACCCGTCGAGCGCGACGCGTGAACCGTTCACCGACGCCGGCTCGCCGCAACGCGCGTACCTGATGTTCGACGGTGCCGGCTATCTTCGGCAACGGAGCGGCGCGCTGCATCCCGGCAGCTTCGTCGTCACCGATCGCACCGGCGGCGCGGTGGCGGTGCGAACGATCTGCGTCGCGGCCTACGGCCGCGTGCGCGTCGTCGTCGATCGCACGGGATGCGATTGAGGTTTGCGACAATGCACGCCCGCAACGCTTGCCGCTTCCCCGCGATGTCGTCCGACGCGTCCCCCCTTGCTGCCCGGTCCGACGAGTCGTGGATGCGACGTGCGCTGCGACGGGCCGAGGACGCGATCTATCGAAGCGACCCCAATCCGCGGATCGGCTGCGTGCTGGTCGACCACGGGGCGATCATCGGCGAGGGAGCGACACAAGCGCCGGGTGGTCCGCATGCCGAGATCGAGGCGCTCCGCGACGCGGCGGCGAACGGCTTCGATCCGCGCGGCTCGACCGCCTACGTCACGCTCGAGCCGTGCAGTCACTTCGGCCGGACGCCGCCCTGCGCCGATGCGCTGATCGCGGCCGGGGTCGCCCGCGTCGTGGCTGCGATGGAAGATCCGAACCCGCTGGTCGCCGGGCGAGGGCTGGAACGCCTTCGCGCCGCGGGCGTCGCGATCGACTGCGGGCTGCTCGCCGACGAGGCCCGGGAGGCGAACATCGGCTTCGTGTCGCGGATGACCCGCGGCCGCCCGTGGGTCCGCATGAAGCTCGCCGCCAGCCTCGACGGGCGCTCGGCCCTCGCGAACGGCGCCAGTCAGTGGATCACCGGCGAGCCCGCTCGCAGCGACGGTCACGCTTGGCGTGCGCGCGCGTCCGCGCTGCTGACCGGGATCGGCACGGTGCGCCTCGACGATCCGCGGCTCGACGTGCGAGGCGTCGCGACGCCTCGTCAGCCCTGGCGGGTGCTGGTCGACAGCCGCTTCGAGGTGCCGCTCGACGCCCGCATCGTGCAGAACGTCCGCGACGGCCGACGCCTGCTCGTGGTCGGCGCC
>CAXTDA010000542.1:0-2419 GCA_964242935.1 uncultured Burkholderiaceae bacterium
CCCTGGTCGAACAGCACGTCGAGCGCGATGTTCTTGATGTGCCACGGCAGGTGCCACTTGTCGCTCGACGAGAACCAGCGGGTCGTGCCGTCGGCGAAGTCGCCGTTCGCGAGCACGTCGATGCCGTCGGGCCCGATCATGCGGATGCTGCGGATTTCGAGGACCACGCCCGGATTGCCGTTCGCGATCGCGAAGACGACCGGTCGCGGCAGCAGCCAGTGCGAGCCGCCGATCGTGCCGCTCTGCAACGGGAGCGTCACGGTCTGCCAGCCGTCGACTCCGGCCTGCACCCGGGGCTCGCCGATGACGCAGGCGCCGCCGTACAGCAGCTGCTTTTCGCACACCTCGACGTGAATCGGCGTCTGCTGCGCCGCGCGGGCGACGAGCGTCACGAGGTAAATGGTTTGCGGCTCGACCCGGACGCGCTGCGAAACGCGGAACAGTTCACCGTAACTGAGATACTTGATGCGCGGCCCGGTCAGCGCGAGGAAGCTGTCGCCGCCGCGTTGCGCGATGCGATAGCTGCCGGGCGCGATCGCGTCGGGCGACTCGAACTGCGACGTCGCCGGAAAGCGGCCGAGGCCCTTCCCGAGCGCCCAGTCGCCCGCGCCGTGCAGGCGGCCGATGCCGTCGGTCCAGTGCGCGAGCCGCACGTCGAGATCGCCGCGCGTCGAAGCGAAGCGGTTGCCCATGTAGGCGCCGGCCGAGAACACGGCGACCGACCCCATCACGACCGCCGCGAGCCCGATCGTCGCGAGCTGCTCGTTCCGTTTCTGCGGCCAGATCGACGACGGCAGCCGCGACGCGGCGAAGGCGAGCGCGACGAGCGTGCCGAGAACCGCGGCCGCGTCGGCGAACGCCCCGGCACCGCCCCAGTGGCGCGCGACAAGGCAGCCGCACGCCGCGAGCCACAACCACGCCGCGACGACCAGCAGGTCGTTCGTTCGACCCGGTCGCCGGCTGGCCTGCACGACCGCGGCGACCACCGCGGCCAGCGCGAGTGCGAAGACGACGTACGGACCCTTCGGCAGCAGCGTGCCGGCCGCCATCGCGACGCCGCCGAGCAGCGCCGCCCCGACCGCTGCCGCGCTCCAGCCCCCCGGCCCGGTCCGGCGGAGCGACGCCTCGACCGGAATCGCGACCGCCACCACCAGATACGCGGCGAGCACCGCGCGATAGCCGCCGCTCCGGAACACGACAAAGCCGCTGACGGCGGCCAGCACAGTGAAGATCGCGCCCCTGCCGAGCAGCGACCACAGGTCGCTCCGCTCGAGCCCGAGGCGC
The DNA here is from genome assembly GCA_964242935.1 of uncultured Burkholderiaceae bacterium. GTDB lineage: Bacteria > Pseudomonadota > Gammaproteobacteria > Burkholderiales > Burkholderiaceae_D > CAHJXF01. The sequence continues at coordinate 1,285 of CAXTDA010000542.1, forward strand.
TGCCGCAGCACCAGCGCGGCCAGCAACACCACCGACAGCGGAACCGCGGCGTACACGCCGCGCGAGAACGTCACGAGGCACGCGTACGCGGCGAGTGCGAGCACGATCCACGCACCCGCGAAGCGGACCCGGTCGAGCGGGCGGACGGCTTCCGGCGCCACGGCGCGAAGCGCCTCGCGGACCGCGAACGGGATCGTCAGCGCGAGGAAGCCGTCGAGCGCCGCGCCGCCGACGTGCATCTCCCAGAACGAGCCGGTCACGCGGTAGTCGTCCGTGAAGTCGAGGAGGCCGGTGAACGCGAGCCGCTCCTGCAGCACGGCCAGCGTCTCGAGGCCGAGCGCGATGGTCATGCCGAGGCCGATGCGGTCGAAGCCGCCCGGCCGTCGCAGCTCGAGCCTGAGCAACGGCGTCGCGAGCGCGACCCACGCGAAGCTCTTGAAGATCCGCAGGCTGTTCAGCGGATCGGCGTAACCCGCGGCCCAGTCGAAGCGGAAGCCCCCCGCGCTCGCGATGCCCCGTTCGAGCGCGACCGCGGTCGACAACAGGAAGAGCGCCATCAACGCGATCGCGAAGATCGACGGCGTCGGACCGTGGCGCCGGTCGGCGGCCGGAAGCGTCGCGGGTCGAAGCGCGATCGCCGCGTAGCCCCCGGCGCAGGACGCGAGGATCAGCAGGTCGAGCTCCTCGAAGACGAACCAGCCGGTGATCGTCGCGAAGCCGAGCACCGGCAGCAACGCGAGCGTCGCCGGCCATGCGATCGAGAAGCGGAAGAACGCGAGCGCGGTCCACGCGATGAAGAGCGCGACGACGACGAGCGGCGCGATCGGGTAGGCCTGTGCGATCGCGAGGCCCGCCGCGGCGCAGGGGAGGGCGACGACCAGCGCGGCGACCCGGGCCGCGAGCGACGGCCGATCGGGCTCCGCGCGGGTCCCGTTCCGCGGGCGCGGCGCTGCGTCGTGAACGGGAGGGTGGACGGCGGCCATCGAGGCGAGGCGGGCGAAGACGAGTCGCGATGATGCCCGAGGAGCCGTGCTGCCGCGTGACGAAGCAACGACGGAATGACTCGCGGCGATACATTCTTCGTCGTGCCCGCGCGGGGCCGGGCCCCCGGGGGTGGTTGGTAGCGCGGGGCGGG
>CAXTDA010000542.1:2429-2789 GCA_964242935.1 uncultured Burkholderiaceae bacterium
TTCATCGCGAGGCTCGGACTTGGACCCCGGCCTCCGCCGGGGCGACGAGGTTTGACGGAGGCACGCTGATCGATCGTGACGTTCGGTGCGTCATCATTCGTCAGCGGCGTTGTGGAACCTCGGCGACGCCGCGCATCCGATGCTGCAGTACCTCGCGCAGGGCGCCTGCATGGCGATGGAGGACGCGGTCGCGCTCGGCGAGACGCTTCGCGCGAGCGGCGGCGACTTCGAGGCCGCGTTCGCGACGTACGAACGGGCGCGGATCGCCCGCACGGCACGCGTCGTGCTGTCGGCTCGCGAGATGAGTCGCATCTATCATGCGAAGGGCGTCGAGCGCCTGGTCCGCAACGATCTCTGGCG
>CAXTDA010000543.1:0-2786 GCA_964242935.1 uncultured Burkholderiaceae bacterium
GGTTGCGATATCAGTTCGCGCTTCAATTCATGGCCGACGATTTGTCGTCGTTCCCGCGCAGGCGGGAACCCAGTATCGTCAGGCGTCGAAGCCGCGACGGCACAGTCGCTTCTCGAAGTCACGAGCGCGTTTGCGGGAATCCCCTCTACCATCGACCGCTGCCCGCTCCGCCGTTCCTCGTCCTCATGAGCCTCGACTCCGTCCGCGCCTGGTTCGCCGAGCACGCACCTGACATCGACATCGTCGAATCTGCGACCAGCACCGCGACGGTCGCGCTCGCGGCCGCGGCGCACGGCGTCCTGCCCGACCAGATCGCGAAGACGCTGTGTCTCCGTGTCAGGGACGAGGTCGTGCTGCTCGTGATGAGCGGCGCGTCGCGGCTCGACAACCGGAAGGTCAAGGCGGTGTTCGGCGCGAAGGCGAAGATGCTCGGCGCCGACGAGGTGCTCGCGAGCACGAGTCATCCGGTCGGCGGCGTGTGTCCGTTCGGGCTGCCGTCGCCATTGCGGGTGTTGGCCGACGTGTCGCTGCGTCGGTACGACATCGTGGTTCCGGCCGCGGGATCGGTGACGTCGGCGCTGCGGATCGCGCCCGAGCGCCTCGCCCGCCTGGTCGGCGCCGAGTGGGTCGACGTGGCGCAGAATTGAAGGACCGCGCCGATGGCGTGGCAGGCGGTCAGGTCGCCGCGCCGTCGACTCGCCGCAGGCGCAGCGCATGGACCAGCGTCGGCACGTCGGTGCTCCAGTGCCGCAGGACCAGCGAGACCAGCAGCCCTTCGAGGTCGGCCGCGATGCCGATCCAGATCATCGCCGTCACGACGATGCCGGCCTCGCCGTACACCAGCAGCGACACGAACCCCGCGAACAGCGCGATCCCCCACAGCTTCGACGACCACAGGTGATAGCTCGCCTCGCGTCCGAACTTCGCGAGATCGAACGCATAGCGGGCCGCTTCGAGCGCGACGAGCGCGATCAGCGCATTCCGGTTCGACGCGAACGCCGCGGGATGCAGGCGCCACGCGGCGAAGGTCGCGGCGAGGTAGAACAGCGAGTCCGCGACGCTGTCGAGGCGCCTCAGCGACGGCGTCGCGATGCCGAGCCGACGCGCGACGATCCCGTCGAACACGTCGCTCAGGAACGCGATGACGAGGCAGAGCGCGAAGGCACCCGGTCGCGGCCACACGACGGCGAGCAGGACGACCACCGGAGCGAGCAGCGCCCGCGTCGCGGTCAGCGCGATCGGCAGCCGGCGCAAGACCGTCGAGGGCGGCGACGGGCCGATCGATCCCGTCACGCGGGTTCGGCGAGGCGGACCGGCTCCGGGATGCGGTACCCGTAGCGCACCGCGGTCATCTCGGCCAGGATCGCGACCGCGATCTCGGGCGGAGTCCGCGCGCCGTTCTTCAGCCCGACCGGCCCGTGCAGCCGCTCGATCTGCTCGGCCGTCACGTCGAACTCGAGCAGCCGCTCGCGGCGCTTCCGCTGGTTCGCCTTCGAGCCGATCGCGCCGACGTAGAACGCGTCGCCCTTCAGCGCCTCCATCAGCGCGAGGTCGTCGAGCTTCGGGTCGTGGGTCAGCGCGACGACGGCCGTGTGCGCGTCGGGCTTCATCTCGATCACCGCGTCGTCCGGCATCGCGGTCGTCAGCCTGCTGCCCTCGACCCGCCACTGCGCCGTGTATTCCTCGCGCGGGTCGCAGACGATGACGTCGTAGTCGAGCGCCTGCGCCATCTGCGCGAGGTACAGCGTCATCTGCCCGGCGCCGACGATCAGCAGCCGCCAGCTCGGCCCGTGCAGCGTCGACAGCGTGCGGTCGGTCAACGCGAGCGTCTCGCCGCGCCGGTCGTAGGCGTCGGCGTCCTCGATCGACACCGTGCCGTCGTCGAGGTCGAGCGTGCGGCGCACGCGATGACCGTCGCCGATGGCCGCGGCCAGGTCCTCGATCCGCGAACGGTCGCCGATCGGTTCCATGACGAGCTCGATCGTGCCGCCGCACGGGAGGCCGAAGCGGTTCGCCTCCTCGGCGCTGATGCCGTACTTGACGCGAGCTGGGCGGTTGGTCGCGAGGCCATCGCCGCGCCGCACCTTGTCGACCAGGTCGTCCTCGATGCAGCCGCCCGACACCGACCCCGCGATCGCGGCTCGTCCCGCGTCGTCCTCGCCGATCGCGACAATCGCGCCGACCGGCCGCGGCGCCGAGCCCCAGGTGCGGACGATCGTCCCCATCGTGACGCGACGTCCCTCGGCGCGCCACGCGACGATGGTCTTCAGGACGTTGAGATCGACGTTGTCCATGAGTTCGATGAAGAAGCGCGGCAGCACGGCTTTGCAAGCCGCGCGTCGCATCGTATAGTGACCCGAACTTCGGCGCGGACCGTCAGGCGCCGACCAGGACCCAATCCCCAGGAGACCGCATGGCCACGACGCTCTCGATGCGCGTGAACGGCAAGGACGTCGCCCGCGACATCGAACCGAACACCCTGCTCGTCACGTTCATCCGCGAGACGCTGCGGTTGACCGGCACCCACATTGGCTGCGACACCGCGCAGTGCGGCGCGTGCACCGTCCATCTCGACGGTCATGCGGTGAAGTCGTGCAACGTGCTCGCGCTGCAGGCGGCGGGCCGGTCGGTCACGACGATCGAGGGCGTCGAGGCCGACGACGGGACGATGCATCCGATGCAGGCCGCGTTCAAGGAATGCCACGGGCTGCAGTGCGGGTACTGCACGCCCGGGATGGTGATGAGCGCGATCGACCTCGTGAAGAACCACGCCGAGAACGCGACCG
>CAXTDA010000544.1:0-848 GCA_964242935.1 uncultured Burkholderiaceae bacterium
GCCAGCGCGCGGGCCGCCGCTCGCGCAACGTCAGCGCGGTGATCAGGGAGATGCCGAACAGCGCGATCGGCGTCTCCCAATAGTTGTCGAACAGCCGCGGCGCCGCGAGCGCGACGAACAGGCCGCCGAGCGCGCCGCCGGCCGCGAGGCTGAGGTAGAACCGGGTCAGATGGGCCGGTGCCGGCCGCGTCGTCGCGAGCTCGCCGTGACAGAGGACGCACGCGGCGAAGAGACCGATCGAGAAGATCGGCAGCGCGACGGCGAGCGCGAGCACGCCGCGTTCGGCCGACAGGGCCCAGGCCATTGCGATCACGGCCGCGAGCGCCGGCGCCTGCCACCAGTGTCGGACGTACCAGCCGCGTCCGCCGCGACCTTCGAAGACGACGACGAACGACAGCAGGTACAGGGTCAGCGGCAGCACCCAGAGGAACGGGATCGACGCGATGTTCTGCGTCATGTGGTTCGTCAGCGCGAGCAACAGCATCGAGCCGAGCGCGGCGCACGCGAGCCAGAACAGGATGCGGGCGGGGCCCGGCCGTTCCGCGCGTTCGTCGTCGATCGACGCCGCCGTCGCGTGGTCTGCGCGCCGCCGCCAGGCACAGGCGACACACGCGATCGCAAAACACCCGTAGCCGGCGCTCCAGCCCCACGCCTGCATCCGCAGCGTCGCGTACGGCTCGACGACGAACGGATAGCAGAGCAGGCCGACCAGTGAACCGGCGTTGGACCACGCGAACAACCGGTAGACGCGTGACGACGCGGACGACACCGCGCGATCGTCGCCCCCCCCCCCCGGGGTGCACCGGCCCGGCGGCGGCCGCCCGCGCGAGGGGGGGCGCCGCGGCGCC
>CAXTDA010000544.1:858-2779 GCA_964242935.1 uncultured Burkholderiaceae bacterium
GCGAGGTCCTCGCGACCGCGGTGGCTTCGGGGGGGGGGGGTACGACAGCAGGAAGTAGGGGAGGCCGATCGTCGCCGCGAGGAGACCGGCGATGCGCGCCGTCGGATCCGCATCCCCCTCGGGCTTCCATCCGGACGATGCGACGATCGGCAGCGTCGCGAGGCTGACGACGAGCAACGTCGTGTGCAGCAGCGCCTGCACGCGCATCGGGCGACGCGACAGCGCGTGCGCGTACGCGTAGCCCGCGAGGAGGACCGACTGGAAGAACACGACGCAGACGGTCCACACCGCCGCGGTCCCGCCGAACCACGGCAGGATCTGCTTCGCGATGATCGGCTGCACGAGGAACAGCAGGAACGCCGACGTGACGATCGTGATGCCGTACAGGATCATCGATGCGCGTCGGGCGTGACCGGTTCGATCATGGACGAAGGAGTGAAGGACGGCCGGGCCTCGGAACGAGGGCGCCGATTGTAAGGGGCGATCCACCGTGCGGCGTCGGACCGCCGCGGAAGGGATCACCGGTCGTCGCGATGCGGGGCCGCGCAGGGCCGATCGGCGCGGCGCGGCGCGGTCCGTCACCAGGCGATGCTGACGCGGGCCCGCCGAGCGGTGATGCGTCGATGCGGGCGAACCCGCCGTGCAGCTTCGCCACCGCCGGTCCCGCGCGTGCGGCTTTCGTCGAGGCGCGGCCGGCATCACGCGTCCGACCGCTTCATCGATGTCCGAAAACGGCTGGTCCGGTGGATGCCCGACGCGTATAAAGCACGCATGGACAGCAACCCGCTCGACGCCGACAGCTGCTACCGCGCGGTGGTCGCGCGCGACTCGCGCTTCGACGGCCACTTCTTCACGGCAGTCCGCACGACCGGCATCTATTGCCGACCGGTCTGCGCGGCGCGCACGCCACGACGCACGTCGTGCGACTTCTATCGCACGGCCGCCGCGGCGGAGCGCGCGGGGTTCCGGCCGTGCCTGCGCTGCCGGCCCGAGCTCGCGCCCGGACGGGTCGACTTCGACGCGACGCTCGCCGAGGCGATCTACGCGCACCTGCAGGCCGGCGCGCTCGACGAGGCGTCGCTCGAGATGCTCGCAGCCGACATCGGGCTGTCCAGCCGCCAGGTCCGCCGCATCGTCCTCGACCGCTTCGGCGTCACGCCGATCGAGATCGCGCAGACCCAGCGGCTGCTGTTCGCGAAGAAGCTGCTGCAGGAGACGACGCTGTCGATGACGCGGCTCGCGTTCGCGTCGGGATTCCGGAGCGTTCGTCGCTTCAACGCGTCGTTCCGCGAGCAGTACGGACTCGCGCCGTCGGCGCTGCGCCGCGATGCGGGTGTGTCCGAGGCAGCGGACACGACGGAAGGCGACATCGTGCTCAGGCTGTCGTACCGGCCGCCGCTCGACTGGGGCCGGCTCGCCGGCTACCTCGGCCGCCGGGCGACGAGCGGGGTCGAGCAGGTCGATGTCGTCGACGGCGTGCCGACCTATCGCCGGACCGCCGCGCTGACGTCGTCGTCCGGTCCCGTCACCGGCTGGTTGTCGGTGACGACGCCCTCGGGCGCGCGATCGTCGCGGCGCAGTCACCCCGACGTGCTGGTCGTGACGCTGTCGGGGGCACTGGCGCCGGCGCTGATGGACGCGACGCGGCGCCTCCGCGAGTTGTTCGACCTCGACGCCGACCCGCTCCGGATCGCGGCGCATCTCGGCGGCGATCCGTTGCTGGCCGCCGAGGTCGACGCCGCCCCGGGACTGCGGATGCCGGGCGCCTGGGACCGTTTCGAGCTGGCGCTCCGCGCCGTGCTCGGGCAGCAGGGCAGTCGCTTCGTCACGGCGCAACAGGGCGACGGCGTGGCCGCGATCGCGGATGACGCGCAGGCGCTGGCAACGGTCAAGATGCGGCAGCCGGCGAGCTTCGCGCTGC
>CAXTDA010000545.1:0-2776 GCA_964242935.1 uncultured Burkholderiaceae bacterium
GGTGCACCGCGTAGCCCCATTCCTCGAGCTTCGTCGCGACGACCTCGGCGGTGCGGACCTCTTCAAACTTCAGCTCCGGATGCGCGTGGATGTCGCGCCGGATGACGGCGATGTCGGACTGGAACTGGACGATGCGGTCGATGAGGTTCATGGGTGAGTTCGTCGGGGACATCGGTAGGGCGGAGGGTCGGGCAACCGGGTCGGCTAATAGCGGCAAAAGGCTATCACGGCTAATCCCGTCCCCGCTTGCGCGATCCGTTACGAGTCGCATAGCATCGCCCTGCTCGCAGTGCTGGCCGGTTTCGCAAATCGATCCGTGATAGGTGATGCGCGTTTTGTGATGATCGGCCCCGAGGCGTCGCTGGTCGACGCCATCCTTGAGCCAAACCGTAAGGCTGCCAAAGCCGAGGAACGGGCGGGCGGCCGTATCCGATTTGAGGATCACATCCTTAGCAGTTTTGCGGTTCAATCAGAAAAGCCGTACCGTATAAGCATAGTCGAACATGCACAGACGCAGTGTTTGCGTTGACATGTAAGGCGCCACCTTGTAGCTTGCTTACAATTCGAGTCGTATCGGACCTATGGTTAGCACATGGAACTGTTGCGGGACGGCCTTTGGCAGTTTGTTGGCGCTGTACTCGCACTGGTTGCAATTGCGGGTAGCTTCTGGATTTATTACGCGCAGCGGAGTCGACGTGAGGTGGCCTTCGGCGTTCTATCAAAGAGAGAGCTTCTACCTGAAGTTTCGGCTCTTCCAAGAAGTATCCAGATTATTGTTGATGGCACGCCAGCGATAAACGTTCACCTTTTCGTTCTTGCACTGAAGAACACCGGCAATACTCCGATTAGACAAACGGATTTTCGCTATCCGCCAAGTATCAAGTTTGGAAACAACAGTAAAATTCTTCACGTAAGCTTAAGCCGGCAATTTCCGACTAATCTTGGGATTACCCTGACACATGATGCAAAGGAAGCACGCATTGAACCGGCACTACTGAATCCTGGGGAGCACTTCGTACTACAAGCACTCGTAACGGGTGATGACTTCGACGTGTCGTGTGACTTTAGAGCAGAAGGAATAACGGAATTAGTCGGTGTCGAAGGGGCAAAATACAACGTTGCTTTAAACCTAACCTTCATGTTCGTTTCAGCAATTGCCATTGTCTTACTGGTCTTCACGTCCGGCATAATCGATGTGGGATACGGTTTGGTCAAATTGGTACAATCAAAAGGAGTACCATTTGCCATTGCAAATGCGATTGTATCTTTGCCGACCGGCGTCCTGTTTTTTGGAGTGCCGTTTGCCTTGCTTATCAGGGCCCGTCAAGCTATTCGAAAGCGGCGTAATAGATACGTACCTGAGGCGTAAGCTTTAACGAACTAATTTACTCGGCAAGCCCGCTTACGCCGTTGCGTATGAAAAACGTAAGACAGTCGAGCTTGGACGCGTTCAACCCAGTTGTCCTAATGGATTGCATAGTTGTCCGTATCGAGACGTCAGCGCTCTAAGTGGACAAAGACGCTTTACGGCGATTGTGAGGATTTCGTTGCCTAGTGGCGCGCGCCGGCAGAGGTGTCATCTCGATCCGCAATGCCCGAGGTCCGGCAATGTTCCGCAATTGCCGCTGCGCCTGCCGGCGCTCGGCCTGAAAAGGACGTGGCGTCCATTCCGGTCCGCTTGGCATCTGAAAGACCACGGAGCGGAATGCTTTGTGCGCGCCGAGGCGTAAACTCGCTCCTTCGCCCAAGAGAAACGCACCATGAACACCCGCCTACCGACATCAACCCCCGCGGCGGCCGAAGACGCGCTCGGAACCGCGACGCGCCCGTCCCCCGCCGCCCTCGCGATGGTCGAGCGCCTGATCGCGTTCGACACGACGTCGCGCGAGTCCAACCTCGGCCTGATCGAATGGGCCCGCGACCACCTCGAGCGCCTCGGCGCGAAGACCCGCCTGACCTACGACGCCACCGGCGCGAAGGCCAACCTGTTCGCCACGCTCGGCGAGGGTTCGAAGCCCGGCGTCATCCTGTCCGGGCACACCGACACGGTGCCGGTGGACGGCCAGGACTGGACCACCGATCCGTTCGTGCCGACCATCGTCGGCGACCGCCTCTACGCGCGCGGTTCCGCCGACATGAAGGGCTTCCTCGGCGTCGCGCTGCATCGCGCGCCGGGCTTCCTCGCCGCGATCGACGCCGGCCGGCTCGACGCCCCGATCCACTATTCGCTGTCGTACGACGAGGAGGTCGGCTGCATCGGCGTCCGCGGGTTGCTCGCGGACCTCGAGGCGATCGGGCTCGTCGCGGCCGGCTGCATCGTGGGCGAGCCGACCTCGATGCAGCCGATCATCGCGCACAAGGGCACCCATCGCTTCCGTTGCAGCGTGCACGGCCGCGAGGCGCACTCGAGCTACACGACGCACGGCGTCAACGCGATCGAATACGCGGCGCGCCTCGTGGTCTTCATCCGCGACCTCGCCGACCGGCTCGCCGCGACCGAGGTCCGCGACTACGGCTTCAACGTGCCGTACTCGACGCTGTCGACCGGCGTGATCCACGGCGGCATCGCGGCGAACGTGATCCCGAAGGAGTGCCAGGTGCAGTTCGACATGCGGACGCTGCCGTCCGCATCGTCGGCGGCGCTGTACGCCGAGATCACCGACTACGCGCGAAAGCTCGAGGCCGACATGCAGAAGGAAGACGCGTCGGGCCGCATCGAGATGACGTGGGAGAGCTCGACCGACGGCCTCGCCGCCGACGAGAACGACGCGATCGT
>CAXTDA010000546.1:0-2775 GCA_964242935.1 uncultured Burkholderiaceae bacterium
GCCGACGATCCGGTCCTGAAGAGCCAGACCGATCGTCGCCAGTTGCAGCAGATCATCACGGGATTGACCGAGGGCGTGATCCTGGTCGAGACCGACCAGCGGATCGTCTGGGCCAACCAGGCCGCGTTGCGGATGCACGGGGTCAAGGCGGTGGCCGACCTCGGCCGCGACGTGACCGAGTACCGCGAACGGTTCCGGCTCCGCTACCGCAACAACCACCTGCTCGAACACGGCCAGTCACCGATCGAGCGGGTCCTCACCGGCGAGCAGTTCGCCGACGTCGTCGTCGAGGTGTTCCCTGCGCACGACGCGTCGGTCAACTGGGTCCATCGGGTGCGCAGCCTCGTCCTCACCGACCCGCAGGGCCATCCGGACTGCCTGGCGTTGATCCTCCACGACGCGAGCGACTGGGCCGACGCCGAGGAACGGTTCGAGCGAGCGTTCAACGCGAACCCCGCGCCGGCCTTGATCTGTCGCCTCGCCGATCACCGCTACATCAAGGTCAACCGCGGCTTCCTCGACATGACGGGCTACACGCACGACGACGTGATCGGCAAGCCGATCTATCAACTCGACGTGTTCGAAGGCGCGGAGCACCGCGAATCGGCGATCCGGAAGCTCGGGGACGGCGCGACGATTACCCAGATGGAATCGCACATCCGCGTCCCGGGCGGCGCGTTGAAGCCGATCATCGTCGCGGGCCAGCCGATCGAGATCGCCGAGGAGAAGTGCATGCTCTTCACGTTCGTCGACCTGGAGCCCCGCCGTCGGGCGGAGCTGACGATGCGTCAGAGCGACGAGCGCTTCCGGAAGGCGTTCGACATGCTGCCGGTCCCTGTGGCGATGCTGCGCGACGGCGCCTTCCAGCTGCTGGAAGCCAACCAGGCGTTCCTCGCCGCGACCGGCCATGCCGCGACCGAAGTGGTGGGCCGGCCGGCGCAGGACTTCGCGCTATGGGACGAAAGGGACTGCGCTGCCCTGACGGCGCGCCTCAAGGACGGCGGCAGCGTCCGGGCCATGGAATGCCGCATCGGACGAAAGGATGCCGAGCCGATCGACGCGCTGATTTCGGCCGAGAGCGTGTCGATGAACGGCGATCAGTGCGTGCTGCTCGCCTGGCTCGACATCACGACGCGGAAGCGCTCGGAGACGGAGTTCGTCAGCGCCATCGAAGAGGCGATGAAGGATACGACCTGGTTCAGCCGCTCGCTGCTCGAGAAGCTGGCCAACGCGAAGAGCGCCGGCAAGCAGCGCCGCGTCGCCGTGTTCAACGACCTCACGAAGCGCGAACGCGACGTCTTCGACCAGCTCTGCCAGGGGCGATCCGACAAGGAGATTGCGAAGGACCTGCACGTGGCGCTCGGCACGGTCCGCAACCATGTCGCGGCGATCTACGGCAAGCTCGATGTGCACAGCCGCGGGGCGGTGATCCTGTGGGCGCGGCAGCACGGCTATTTCGCGGCTGCGTCGTAGCGGGACGGTTCGCTGGTCGTGCGTCCAAAGAAAACGGGCGCCCGCAGGCGCCCGTTTTCTTACCGGAAAGACTTTTTACTTCTTCACCGCGCGGCGACGCAGGCCGATCACGCCTGCCAGGCCCAAACCGAGCAGCGCGAGCGTCTCGGGCTCCGGCACGACACCGGGTTGTCCCGGGCCGGGAATGGCGCTGCCGAACGTGACGTCGTCGAACACGATCTGGTTGGCCACACCGCCGAAGCCGATCGAACGCGCGATGCCTGCGAAGTTGACGCCGGTGGGCGAGAACGGGCAGAAGCCGGCGTTGTAGCCCGTGCAGGTTCCGGCGTTGGGCGTCAGCGCGAGCGTGGCGAGCAGGTTGCCCGTGCCGTTCAGACCGTCGTACACGCTGACGCTACCCGAGAAGTTCAGCGACACGTAGTTGAACGAGAAGCCCGTGTCGAAGCCGGCCGAATAGTTCAGGAAGGTCTGCGTGCCGGACAGGAAGAACAGCGCGCCTTGCCGCGACGTGGGATCGCCCAGGCCGCCACGCGACGTGTTGGAGCACGAGCCGCCGAGCGGATTCAGGCACAGTTGCAGCGCGTTGCTGCCGAACGAGATGCCGTAGTTCGTGCCGGTCGTACCGACGCTGCTGGTGCCGCGTTGTAGAACTCGAGGATCGAGGGTGTTGCCGAATTCGGATAGCTCGTGGCGATCCCCTCGAAATTCAGCGACACCACGGCCGCCGAGGCCGAGCCCGCCAGGGCCGAGATGGCCAGGACGCCTGCTGCGAGAAACTTCTTCATCGTCTACTCCCTGTAATTTGTCTGTACGCTTCTCATCGCAATGTCTGTACCAGCGGTATTTATCGTTGTTATTCAATGACCCGGCGTCCTGCGCCGCAATATCGACCAGCCGTCTGTAAAGGGACTCGACAGGGACGCGAACACGGCGGGCGGTGATGTCACCACTCCCCACGGCGACGCGATGCCCACCGTCCGGGGATCGGCGCGGCGCAACGGCCGTTGGTCCCCAGAGGACGGGTCACGGCGCAAGCCTCACCGGTTTATCGCCCCACGGCCTTTCGCGACCCGTCCTCGAACATCTCGTCGTCCTTGACCACCGTCCCGGTCTCGTCGAACGCCCGCTCGCGCGTCAGCCGGCCCTTGTCGTCGTACACCAGCTCGCCCAGCTTCCGGCCGCTCTCCGTGTACGTCCGGTGCGTGCCGAACGGGCGGTCGTCGCGGCCGCCGAAGCGGTTCTCTCGAGCGACCGTCGCCCAGTCGCCTTCGGACTGCAGCGTGCCGTTGTCGTAGAACGTCT
>CAXTDA010000547.1:0-2775 GCA_964242935.1 uncultured Burkholderiaceae bacterium
CGGGATGCACGCGGCCGGGGAAGTTGCGGTTGCCCGACAGCGCGGCGACCGGGTGCACGCTTCCGGTCGCCATCGCGTCGCGAATCGCGTCCGGCAGCTGGCCGGAGTTGCCGATGCACGTCGTGCAGCCGTATCCCACGATGTCGAATCCCACCGCGGACAGGTCGTCGATGAGGCCCGCCCGCTCGAGGTAGCTCGCGGCAGCCGGAGACCCGGGGCCGAGGGACGTCTTGACCCAGTGGGGCACGGTCATGCCGAACCGGCGCGCCTTTCGCGCGAGCAGCCCGGCTGCGATCAGCAAGTCCGGGTCCGACGTGTTCGTGCAACTCGTGATGGCGGCGATCGCCACGGGGAATCGCGGGATGTCGGCGTGACGTTGCTTCGGCACGAAGCCGATCGCAGCCAGGGTGGACCGTGCCTGCGAGTAGTCGAGCAGGTCCTGAGGCCGTTTCGGTCCTGCGATGTGCATGCCGATCGACGCCAGGTCGATCTCGATCGTGCGGGTATAGCGCGGGTCGTGATCGGGATCGAACCAGAGACCGGTGCGCCGCAGGTACGCCTCGACGAGCGCGATCGCCTTCGGTGCGCGCCCGGTCGTCGCGAGGTAATCGAGCGTGTTGCGGTCGGCCGGGAAGAAGCCCGTGGTCGCGCCGTATTCGGGCGCCATGTTCGCCACCACCGATCGCGCACCGGCCGTCAGCGTCGACACCCCGGCCCCGTGGAATTCGACGAACTCGCCGGACACGCCGATCGCGCGGAGGCGCTGCGTGACGGTCAACGCCAGGTCGGTGGCGAGGACCCCCGGCCGCAGGGCGCCGGTCAGCCGGACGCCGATGACATCCGGAATCCGCATCATCGTCGGCATGCCGAACATCACGGTCTGCGCCTCGAGGCCGCCGACGCCCCAGCCGAGCACGCCGATGCCGTTGACCATCGGCGTGTGGCTGTCGGTGCCGATCATCATGTCCGGCACGGCGAACGCGATGTCGTCACGCTGTTCGACGGTCACGATCGTGGCCAGCTGCTCCAGGTTGATCGTGTGCATGATCCCGGTCCCCGGCGGATGGATGCGCACGCCGCGCAACGCGCGCGAGGCCCATCGCAGGAAGCGGTAGCGCTCCTGGTTCCGTCGGATCTCGAACTGCATGTTGACGGCCGGTGCATCCGGCGTCGCGAACGCCTCGACGGCCAGCGAATGGTCGACCGAGACGTTCACCGGCAGGCCCGGATTGAGCACGGCCGGATCGACGCCGTGTTCGTGCAGCGTGTCCCGCATCGCCGCGATGTCGACGAGCGCGGGCGTGCTCGTCGTGTCGTGCATGAGGACGCGAGCGGGCTGGAACGCGATCTCGGCCTCGCTGGTCCCGTCGTCGAGCCAGGCGAAGAGCGCCTCGACCGCGGCGCCGCGTTCGACGCCGCGCATGTTGCGGATCACGTTCTCGAGCAGCAGTCGGAGCACGACGGGCAGCCGGAAGTACGGCTCGCCGAAGAGCGGCAGGTCGACGATCGCATAGGCCGCTTCGTCGACCGTCAAGAGGCCGATCGGGAATTCGTCGCCTGTGTCCATGGCCGGATGGGAAGTGAGTTCGGGAAGCCGGTCGCGCGCGATCAGGCGGCGACGGCCGTCGCCGGAGCGGGCGCTTCGTTCTGCACCCGCATGAAGAGCGTCATGAAGAACGCGACGACCAGCAACGCGGCCAGGAACCCCAACGCGCCGGTCGCGCTCGAGCTCGTTCCCTTGACGACGCCGATCATGTACGGCCCGACGAAGCCGCCGAGGTTGCCGATCGAGTTGATGACCGCGATCGAGACCGATGCGGTCGAGCGCGAAAGGAAGAGCGTGGGCAACGCCCAGAACGGCGACTTGAAGCTGTAGAGACCGGCCAGCGCGAGGCTGATCAGGCCCATGGCCAACGCCGTGTTCGTGACCATGCCGGCGCCGACCAGCGCCAGCGCGGCGACGCCGAGCGGGATCGCGGAATGCAGCTTCCGTTCGTTCCGCCGGTCGGAGCTGCGCGACCACGCCACCATCGCCGCCGTCGCGACGATGTACGGCAGCATCGCGATCAATCCGATCTCGGTGTGGGTCAGCGAACCCGAGAGCCCCTTGATGATCTGCGGCATCCAGTAGCCGACGCCGAGGCTCCCGCACTGGTAGACGAAGTAGATGAACGAGAGGTAGAGGACTTTGCTGTTCCGGATGGCCTCTAGGACGCTCAGGTGCCTGACGTTCTTCCGCGACCGGCGATCGTTCTCGAGCTCGGCGGCGAGCCAGTCCTTCTCGTCGCGGGTCAGCCACGTCGCCTGCTCGGGCTTGTCGGTCAGCTTGAAGAAACAGACGACGCCGAAGATCACGGCCGGAATGCCTTCGAGGAACAGCATCCAGCGCCAGCCGCTCCAGCCGAACCAGTGGACGTGGTCCATGATCCACGTGCTCATCGGGGCGCCGATGATGTACGACACCGGGATCGCGGCCGTGAACAGCGCGACCGTGGTCGCGAGTTCCTTCGCACGGAACCAGTACGTGAGGTAGACGATGATCCCGGGGAAGAAGCCGGCCTCGGCGACGCCCAGCAGGAAGCGAAGGATGTAGAGCTGCGTCGCGCTTTGGACGAACGCGGACAAGGCGGCGAGCGCGCCCCACGAGACCAGGATGCGGGCGATCCAGACCCGTGCCCCGTACCGGTTCAACAAGACGTTGCTCGGCACCTCGAAGAGGAAGTAGCCGATGAAGAAGATGCCGGAGATGAAGCCGAACGCTTCGCTGGTCAGCGA
>CAXTDA010000548.1:0-2762 GCA_964242935.1 uncultured Burkholderiaceae bacterium
GGTGCTGCCGGCCGGGTCGCGAGCGCCTTCGCGGACCAGGGGCGGCAGGCCGGCGACGATCTGCAGGTCCTGGCGCGAGCGGATGCTGGTGCTGCCGGTCCCGAACGACGCGGTGCCGACGTCGGCGATCGCGACGATGCGGAACGCGGTCAGCGCATCGTTCAGCGGGACGTCGAAGGTCGCGCTGCCGTTCGCATCGAGCACCACGGCCGGCTTCCACACCAGCAACGTGTCGAACAGCTCGCGCGTGGGGCTCGCGCCGCCGCCGCCGCCCGGCGGCGCCGCCTTCCGGCCGAAGTGGCGCTTGCCGACGATCTGCATCTGCGCGGTCGCGGTCTCGATGCCGTAGCCGCGTTGGCGGATCATCGCGTCGAACAGGTTCCAGCTCGCGTTCGGCAGCAGCTCCAGCAACGCCTCGTCGACCGCCGCGACCGCGACCTCGGTGCCGGCCGGCGCGGGCTTGCCGTCGGGAAGCGTCACGCGGACCGTGGCCTTCGCGACCGCGCGGACCGGGTAGTCGGGCTGGTCGGTCGTGACGGCGACCTTCAACGCGTGCCCGGCCTTGTCGATCTGGATCGACGCGATGCCGTACTTGAACGCGGGCTTCCCGAGGTCGACCATCGCGGTCGGCGGCTCGTAGAGCTTGTCCTCGTCGCGCCAGGCCCGCCACCACTCGGCGGGCGACTTCCAGCCCCACGTGAAGAACGAGTACCACGGCACGTCGCGGATGCGACCGCGCACCGCGAGCACCGAGACGAAGACGTTGGGTGCCCAGTCGGACTCGACCTTGACGGCGATCGTCGGGTCGTCGCCGCGCACCTCGACGACCTGCGTCGCGAGGATGCCGTCGCGCTCGATCGCGACCAGCGCCGTCGCCGCGCGGAACGGCATGCGGACCTGGAACTTCGCGACCTCGCCGGGCGCGTACGCCTTCTTCTCGGGCAGCACGTCGATGCGATCCTGGTTCTCGCCGCCGAACCAGACCTCGGCCTGCCGCGTCACCCAGACCGACGCGCTCGCCTCCGCCGCATTGCCCGCCGCGTCCTTCGCGCTCGCGACCAGTTCGACGTTGCCCGGCTCGGCCAGCGCCGCGGCGCACGTGACCAGGCCCTGCGCGTTCGACTTGCCGCCGCAGAGCAGCCCGAGCTCCTTGCTCTCGCGCTGGTTGTCGTACGCGTAGAAGCCGCCAACCATGCGCTTCCGGATCGACCGCACCTGATGCGCGATGCCGTGCAGCTCGACCGCGGCACCCGCCACTGGCTTGCCCGCGGTGTCGACCACCACCAGCTTGACCTGCGTCTTGCCGCGGACCGAGACCCAGTCGTCGGCGCGAATGCCGACCACGACCGCCGACGGCCACAGCGAGACGGTGCGCGACAGCGTCTGGATCTCGCCGTTCGGGTCGGGGTACGTCGCCTCGACCAGCAGGTCGCGCGGGCCGTCGAGCGGCGGCAGGTCCTTCAGCTCCACCTTGCCTGCGCCGTCCTTGTCGAGCGTGACGCCGAGCTTGTCGGCGACGACGCGTTGGCCCGGCGCACCGCGTTCGAAGCGCGGGCCGTTCTCGACGAGGTCCGCGTCGGACCGATCGTCGTCGCCGTCGTCGGCGTGTTCGCCGCGTACGAAGCTGTAGCCCTCGAAGCCCGCGAACTGCGGGAAGTGGCGACGCATCGCGGCCGACAGGCGGACCGGCAACGCGGATGCGGAACCGCCGTTCGTGTACGCGATCGCGACGCTCGCCGACAACGACGACGGCCGCACGAAGTCGCGAGCGGCCTCGCGCTTTCCGTTCGCATCGCCGGCGACGACGTCGATGCGGCCGCGCATCACCGGCAAGCGGAACTCCTCGACGCGAAAGCTGCCGGTCTGGTACCGACGGTCGCCGCGCTTCAACGCCACCGTGTAGACGCCGAGCTTCGCGTCCTGGGGCAACTCGAACGTCGTCTCGGCGTAGCGGTTGCCGTGCCATGCGAGATCGAACGTGAACTTCTGCTCGGAACCGGTGTGGGTGATCTCGGCCACCATCGGCAGGACCGCCGCGGCCGGGAACGACAGCGACGCCAGGTCCTCGCTTCGGACGTAGTGTTTCATCGAGACGGTCTGACCGGCGCGGAGCAGCGTGCGATCGAAGACCGTGTGCGCGACCAGGCGGTTGCCCACGAATTCGCCCGCCTCGTCGCCCGTCTCGTCGACACCGTCGCGCCCGAGGCTGCCGCCCGGCAGGTTGAAGCGCCAGCTTTCGATGCCCTCGTTCCAGTTCGACCAGACGAACGCGAGATCCGTCTTCCCCTTCGCCGGTCCGTCGACGATCGCCTTCCGCGCGCTGACGAAGTAGCCGATCTCGCCGCCGGCCTCGTCGGACGACGCGTCCCCGGCCGATCGCCCGCGACACGCGTAGCCGGGCGCCGGGAACGCGCGCGCGACGAGCGCGAAGCCGCGGTCGTCGGTCGACCCGCTCCAGAGCGGCTTTCCGAAGCAGTCCGAGATCTGCACGGCGGCGCCCGCGACCGGCTTCGCGCGGTCGAGCGTCGTGACCCAGACGCCAGCGTTGACCGCGCCGAACTTGACGTGGACGCCGAGGTTGGTCACGAGCGCCGTGGTCCGCACGTACATCGGCGCGGGCTTGCCCAGCAACGCCGCGCCGAGCCGCTGCGACTCGACCTCGACGACATGGAACCCGGGTTCGGGCAACGGGATGCCGACGACCTCGAACGGCCGCGGGTCGTCGCCGCGGGCGCCGGGCAACGCGAGCAGCTTCGCGGACG
>CAXTDA010000549.1:0-2760 GCA_964242935.1 uncultured Burkholderiaceae bacterium
GGAGCACGTGCACGGTCTCCGCGAAGATCGTGCCGCGCGCCGCGAGCGCGTCGGGGGCGAAGACCGCCCACGCCTCCTCGGCCGTGAACGACATGAACGGCGCGAGCAGCCGGAGCAGCGCGTTCGTGATGTGCCAGAGCGCGTTCTGCGCGGAGCGGCGTGCCGGTCCATCGGCCGCCGACGTGTAGAGCCGGTCCTTCAGGATGTCGAGGTAGAAGCCGCCGAGGTCCTCGGAGCAATAGGTCTGCAGCTTGGCGACGACCGGGTGGAACTCGAAGACGTCGAGATGCGCGACGATCTCCTTTTGCAGCACGTCGAGCCGCGCGATCGCGTAGCGGTCGATCTCGAGCCACTGGTCGACCGGCATCGCATGCCGCGACGGATCGAAGTCGGCGGTGTTCGCGAGCAGGAAGCGGAGCGTGTTCCGCACCCGTCGATAACTCTCGACGACGCGCTTCATGATCTCGTCGGAGATCAGCACGTCGCCCGAGTAGTCGGTCGACGCGGTCCACCAGCGGACGATGTCGGCGCCGTACTGGTCGATCAGCTTCTGCGGCGCCGTCACGTTGCCGAGCGACTTCGACATCTTGCGGCCCTGGCCGTCGAGGACGAAGCCGTGCGTCAGCAACCGGTCGTACGGCGCGCGGCCGTTGACCATCGACGAGATCAGCAGCGACGAATGGAACCAGCCGCGATGCTGGTCCGACCCTTCGAGATACATGTCGGCCGGATAGCGCAGCACGTCGGCGTTCGAGCCGTGATGGTCGGTGCCGCCCATCACCGTCTGCCAGGTCGAACCCGAGTCGAACCAGACGTCGATCGTGTCGCGGTTCTTCATATACATCGACGCGTCGGTCTCCGGCGTGCCGCGGTCGTACGCCTGCAGCATCGCGGCGGCGTCGACGCCCTGCCACGCCTCGATGCCGGACCGCTCGACGATGCGCGCGACCTCTTCCAGCAACGCCAGCGTGTCCGGATGCAGCGCGCCGGTCTCGCGATGGACGAAGAACGCCATCGGCGTCCCCCACTGCCGCTGCCGCGACAGCGTCCAGTCGGGCCGGTTCTCGATCATTGCGTGGAGCCGCGCCTTGCCCCACGGCGGGAAGAAGCCGGTCGCGTCGACGGCCGCGAGCGCGGTCTCGCGGAGCGTCTGGCCGCCGCCGGCGGGCGGGCGGTCCATTCCCGCGAACCATTGCGACGTCGCCCGGTAGATGATCGGCGTCTTGTGCCGCCAGCAGTGCATGTAGCTGTGCGAGAACTCCTCGACGCGAAACAACGCGCCGGCCTCGCGCAGCGTCTCGACGACCTTCGGGTTCGCGTCCCAGATCGACAGTCCCGCGTAGAGCGGCTCGCTCGACGCGTAGGTGCCGTCGCCGGTCACCGGGTTGATGATCGCGTCGTCGGCGAGTCCGTGCGCCTTGCACGACTGGAAGTCCTCGATGCCGTACGCCGGAGCCGAGTGGACCACGCCCGTCCCCTGATCGAGCGTCACGTAGTCGGCGAGGTACATCGGCGACTCGCGCGGGTAGAACGGATGCGCGAACGCGAGGCCTTCGAGCGCGGCGCCCTTGCAGGTGGCGACGATCGTGCCGTCGAGGTGGTAGCTCTTCAGACATCCCTCGACGAGATCGCGCGCCAGGATCAGCAGCCCGCGCGGCGTGTCGACCAGCGCGTAGTCGAACTCCGGATGCACGTTGAGCGCCTGGTTCGACGGGATGGTCCACGGCGTCGTGGTCCAGATCACGACCCAGCCGGGCTTCGCCGGCAGCGTCTCGAGACCGAACGCGCGCGCGATCGCGGGTCGCGCCGCGTCGACGAACAGGAAGCCGACGTCGATCGACAGGTCGATGCGGTCCTGGTACTCGACCTCGGCCTCGGCCAGCGCCGAGCCGCAATCGAAGCACCAGTTGACCGGCTTCAGGCCGCGGAACACGTAGCCCTTCTCGACGATGCGCGCGAGCACGCGCAGCTCCCCGGCCTCGTTCGCGAAGTTCATCGTCTTGTACGGGCGTTCCCACTCGCCGAGCACGCCGAGCCGCTGGAAGTCGGCCATCTGGTCGGCGATCTGCACCTCGGCATAGGCGCGCGACTTCTGCAGCACGTCGACGACCGGCAACGCCTTCCCGTACTGCTTCTCGATCTGGATCTCGATCGGCATTCCGTGGCAGTCCCAGCCGGGCACGTACGGCGCGTCGAAGCCGACCAGGCTGCGCGTCTTGACGACCATGTCCTTCAGGATCTTGTTGAACGCGTGGCCCATGTGGATCGGGTTGTTCGCGTACGGCGGCCCGTCGTGGAGGATCCACTTCGGGGCGCCGCGCCGCGCCTCGCGGATGCGCGCGTAGACGCCGCGCGCCTGCCAGTCGGCCACCCACTGCGGCTCGCGCTGTGCGAGGTTGCCGCGCATCGGGAACGGCGTGTCGGGCAGGTTCAGCGTGGACTTGTAGTCGACGCCGTTCGCGGCGACGTTGGCAGCGGCGCCGCGCTTCTTCGATTTCTGTTCGGACATGTCGAGGGGCCGCTTCGAGCGGCTCGGTTCGGAGATTCGTGATCGGCCGGCGAAACGCCGGTGCTGCGCGGCCGGCGCCGCGGCGGGGCCCGCGACCGCTCAGCTAATTCGGTCGGTCGCGGACAAGGCCACGCGGTCGCCCGCCCCGTGGTCCGGCGACGAGCCGAACCAGACGCGCGCGGCCCGCGCATCGGCCGCGCTCGCGGCCGTCAGGCGCGCGAGGTGCACGTACGTCTCCGCCTACCGCAGCG
>CAXTDA010000550.1:0-2755 GCA_964242935.1 uncultured Burkholderiaceae bacterium
CTTGCCGGCGAACTTGTGGAAGAAGCCGACCTGCCCGAACATCGGCCCGATGCCGGCCATCTGGAACATCAGCCACTGGATCGTGCGATAGCGCTCGGTCGGATCGGCGGGCATCAGGCGGCCCGACTTGTCGGCGAGGTAGATCAGGATCGCCCCGGACTCGAACAGCGCGAGCGGCCGGCCGCCCGGACCGTCCGGGTCGAGGATCGACGGAATCTTGTTGTTCGGGTTCAGCGAGCGGAACTCGGCCGACAGCTGCTCGTTGCTCGCGAAGTCGACGAGGTGCGGCTCGTACGGCAGGCCGATCTCTTCCAGCATGATCGACGCCTTGACCCCGTTCGGCGTCGGCCGCGAATAGAGCTGCAGGCGCTCGGAATGCCGCGGCGGCCACTTCTGCGCGATCGGAAAGGCGGACAGGTCGGACACGGCGTACCTCGGCGGATGGCGGAGCACGATTATCGCGTGGACCGCAGGGCGCGAATGCCGGCCTCGAGCCCCTCGTTATAATCGGTCCCCTCGCGCGGCCCGGACAGGACGCGCGTCGCAGCACCCACAACAATCACGAGGAGACGGTCGATGAGTCGCCGCTGGACCGCATGAAGGCCGTGCTCTGCCGCACGCACGGACTGCCCGACACGCTGGAACTCGCCGACCTGCCGACCCCCGAGCCGGGTCCGGGACAGGTTCTGATCGCCGTCAAGGCGGCCGGGGTCAACTTCCCCGACACGCTGATCATCCAGAACAAGTATCAGTTCAAGCCGCCGCTGCCGTTCTCGCCCGGCGGCGAGCTCGCCGGCACGATCACCGCGGTCGGCGCCGATGTAAAGGACTTCACGGTCGGCCAGGACGTCATCGCGTTCACCGGATGGGGCGCGTTTGCCGAGGAAGTCGTCGCCGACGCCATCAAGCTGATCCCGATCCCGCCCGGCGTGCCGTTCGAGATCGCCGCGTCGTTCGTGATGACGTACGGCACGTCGTATCACGCGGTCAAGGCCCGCCCCCCGCGGCCCTGCAACCCGGTGAGACGATGCTGGTGCTCGGTGCCGCGGGCGGCGTCGGGCTCGCCGCGGACGAGATCGGCAAGGCGCTCGGCGGCCGGGTGATGGCCGCCGCGTCGAGCGACGAGAAGCTTGCCGTGTGCCGCGAGCACGGCGCCGACGAGACGATCAACTACTCGACCGAGGACCTGCGCGAGCGCATCAAGGCGTTGACCGGCGGCAAGGGTGTCGACGTGATCTACGACCCGGTCGGCGGCATCTACACAGAGCCGGCGCTGCGCAGCATGGCGTGGCGCGGCCGCCTGCTCGTCGTCGGCTTCGCGAACGGGGAGATCCCCAGCATCCCGCTCAATCTGACGCTGCTGAAGGGCTGCTCGATCGTCGGCGTGTTCTGGGGCGACTACGTGCGCCGCGAGCCGAAGGCGAACGCGCGCGACCTGACGGAGTTGGTCGGCATGATGCAGGCCGGCACGATCCGGCCACTGGTCTCGGCGAGGTACCCGTTCGCGCAGGCGGCGGAAGCGCTGAACGCGGTGATGGAGCGGAAGGTGACGGGGAAGGTCGTGCTGGTGCCCTGAAGCCGTCGTTCCCGCGCAGGCGGGAACCTAGCGGCGTCAACGATCCGAGCAACGACACTGGGTCCCCGCCTTCGCGGGGACGACAACAAAAAGAGACCACATGGACTTCGACTACAGCCCCAAGGTGCAGGAACTGCGTTCGCGCCTGCTCGCGTTCATGAACGAGCACGTCTATCCGGCCGAACACGCGTTCCATCAGGAGATCGAAACGAACCGTGCGGCGGGCAACGCGTGGATCCCGACGAAGCTGATCGAGGACCTGAAGCCGAAGGCCCGCGCCGCAGGCCTCTGGAACCTGTTCTTGCCGTTCTCGAAGCGCGTTCCGGAAGGCCTCACCAATCTCGAGTACGCGCCGCTCTGCGAGATCATGGGACGCGTCCACTTCGCGCCCGAGATCTTCAACTGCTCGGCACCCGACACCGGCAACATGGAGACGCTCGAACGCTACGCGACCGAGGAGATCAAGCGCCAATGGCTGGACCCGCTGCTTCGCGGCGAGATCCGTTCCGCCTTCCTGATGACCGAGCCCGCGGTCGCGTCGTCGGACGCGACCAACATCCAGTGCTCGATGACGAAGGAAGGCGACGACTATGTCATCAACGGCCGCAAGTGGTGGTCGTCGGGCGCGGGCGACCCGCGCTGCGCGGTCTACATCGTGATGGGCAAGACGAACCCCGATGCCGGGCGCCACGAGCAGCAGTCGATGATCGTCGTGCCCGCCAACACGCCCGGCGTGACCGTGATGCGGCCGCTGTCGGTGTTCGGCTACGACGACGCGCCGCACGGTCACATGGAAGTCGACCTGAAGGACGTGCGGGTGCCGGTCGGCAACGTGCTGCTCGGCGAGGGCCGCGGCTTCGAGATCGCGCAGGGACGCCTCGGGCCGGGCCGCATCCACCACTGCATGCGGCTGATCGGCGTCGCCGAGCGCGCGCTCGAAGCGATGTGCAAGCGGTCGCTCGAACGCACCGCGTTCGGGAAGAAAATCTCCGAGCAGGGCATGACGCTCGAGAAGATCGCCGATGCGCGCTGCATGATCGACCAGGCGCGATTCCTGACGCTGAACGCGGCCCACAAGATGGACACGGTCGGCAACAAGGTCGCGAAGTCCGAGATCGCGATGATCAAGGTCGTCGCGCCGCGCATGGCCTGCCAGGTGATCGACTGGGCGCTGCAGAT
>CAXTDA010000551.1:0-2488 GCA_964242935.1 uncultured Burkholderiaceae bacterium
GCGGCAAGATGCTGATCGTCACGCTCGACGACGGCAGCGGCCAGCTCGAGGTCACGGTCTACAACCAGCTCGCCGAAGCGCATCGCAGCCGGCTCCGCGAGGACGAGCTCGTGATCCTGTCGGGGGTCGTGCGGAGCGACGAGTTCGCGGGCGGCGCGATGCGGATGGTCGCCGACTCGGTGCTCGACCTCGCGATGGCGCGCGGCCGTTATGCGCGCGGTCTTCGCCTGTCGATGAACGGCGCGTCCGACGCGACGCGCCTGCGGCAGCTGCTCGCGGCCTATCGTGCCAATCCGAACGGCGACGCGGCCGCGACCGACCCCGGATGCCGCATCACGATCGCGTACTGCACGTCGCACGCGGCGCCGGGCGCACGGTGCGAGATCGATCTCGGCGACGAATGGCGGGTGATCGCCGACGACGGCCTGGTCGGCGGCCTCGGCGAGTGGCTCGCGCCCGAAAACGTGCACTTCGTCTACGGATGACCGACCCCGCGGCGTCCTTCCAGCGACCCGCGGACGCCATCGACTTCGCCTCGTTGAGGCGCGTGCTGGTCGTGATGCTGCGCCATCACGGCGACGTGCTGCTGGCGTCGCCGGTCCATGCGGCGTTGAAGCGCGCGGTGCCGGCCGTCGAGATCGATGCGCTGGTCTATCGCGAAACGCTGCCGATGGTCGCGTTCAACCGCGACCTGGCGCAGGTCCACACCATCGACCGGCAGTGGAAGAAGGCGGGCGCCGTCGCGCACGTTCGTGCCGAATGGTCGCTGCTGTCGACCCTGCGCGCGCGTCGCTACGACCTGGTCGTCCACCTGACCGATCACCGCCGCGGCGCCTGGCTGGTCCGCGCGCTGTCGCCGCGCCACGCGGTCGCCCCGCGGCTCCGTGACGAGACCGGTCTCGCCGGCGTGTTCTGGCAGGCGAGCTTCACGCGGCGCTATGCGAACGGGTCGTCGGTGCCGCCCGGCGCGGCGCTCGGGCGTCGTCACACCGTCGAGCAGAACCTCGATGCGCTCCGGCGCCTCGGCCTCCGCATCGACGAGCCGCCCGGGCTGACGATGGTCGCCGGCGACGACGGCGAGCGCGACGCGTCCGCGCTGCTCGAGCGCCTCGGCGTCGACGGGCCGTACCTGGCGATGCAGCCGACCTCGCGCTGGTCGTTCAAGTGCTGGTCGATCGAAGCCAACGCGGCGCTGCTCGCGAGCCTGCTCAAACGCGGCGAGACGATCGTCCTGTCGTGCGCGCCCGACGCCCGCGAGCGCGCGATGGTCGGGGACATCGTCGCGGCGGCTCGCGCGCTGCCGGCCGTGCCGCTCGACCGGCTGAAGGTGGCCGACGACGACGGCACGCTGAACCGCCTGGCCGCGGTCATCGCGCGGGCCGGCCTCTTCGTCGGCATCGATTCCGCACCGATGCACATCGCGGCCGCGATGGGGACGCCGACCGTGGCGCTGTTCGGCCCGTCGGGCGAGTTCAACTGGCGCCCGTGGCGCGTGCCGCACCGGGTCGTGACGAGCGACGCGTACCTATGCCGACCGTGCGGCCAGGACGGCTGCGGCGGCGGGAAGGTCAGCGACTGCCTCGTGCACCTGCCGGTCGACCGCGTCCTCGAAGCGATCGACGACCTCCGGCGCGAGGTCGATGCGTCTCCCGGCATCCGCACGATGCGTCGACTGACTGCTTGAAGATCGCCCTGGTCCGTGCGCGCTACAGCCCGTTCGGCGGCGCGGAGCGCTTCGCCGCGCGCGCGCTCGCCGCGCTCGCGGCGCAGACCGTCGACGCGCCGCAGGTCACGGTGCTCGCGCGACGCTGGGCCGGCGTCGAAGCCGACGCGATCGGTGCGACGACCGTCCGCATCGTCCGCTGCGACCCGTTCTATCTCGGCAGCGTCTGGCGCGACGCGTCGTTCGCGAGCGCCGTGCATCGGCATCTCCGTGCCGAAGCCTACGATCTCGTCCAGAGCCACGAACGCATCGTCGGCCTGCCGATCTACCGTGCCGGCGACGGCGTGCATGCCGCGTGGCTCGAGCGCCGGGCGGCGGCGGCCGGTTCGCTGGCCCGCCTCGGCATCGCGCTCAATCCGCACCACGCCTACCTGCGGCGCGTCGAGCGCGCGATGTTCGAGCATCCGGCGTTGCGCGTCGTCGTCTGCAACTCGGAGATGGTGCGTCGCGAGATCGCCGAGCGCTTCGCGATCGCTCCGGCGAAGCTCGTGCTGATCCGGAACGGCGTCGATCTCGACCGCTTCCACCCGGGTGCTGCCGCCGTCCATCGGGCGGCCGTCCGGCAACGCCTCGCGATCGCCGACGACGCGACCGTCTTCACGATGGTGGGCTCTGGCTTCGAGCGGAAGGGCGTCGGGGCGGCGCTCCGCGCGATGCGCGCCGCTCGCGATGCCGTCCTCGTCGTCGTCGGCGACGACAAGCGCCGCGACCGCTACGAGGCCGCCGCGCGGCGTCACGGCGTCGCGCGGCGGCCGCGCTTCGGCG
>CAXTDA010000551.1:2498-2736 GCA_964242935.1 uncultured Burkholderiaceae bacterium
AACGCGGCCGCCGACTTCCTCGTCGCACCGACGCTCTACGATCCGTTTCCGAACGCGGTCCTCGAGGCGCTCGCCTGCGGCTTGCCGGCGATCGTCACCGACGCCTGCGGCGCGGCGGAGATCATCGACCCCGACGTCGCCGGCTGGGTCGTGCCGGGCGGCGAGGACGACACGCTCGCCGACGCGATGCGGGAGGCTGCCGCATGCGTCGCGTCGCGCCGCGCGGCGCGACGCGACG
>CAXTDA010000552.1:0-1252 GCA_964242935.1 uncultured Burkholderiaceae bacterium
ATGTGCCGGTGCCCGACGCGCCGGTGCCGCCCGAGGCCGCGAAGGCGCCCGGCGCGGTGACGCCGCCGAAGCCGCAGGCGCGTCGCGGCATCGTCTTCGAGAGCGACGGCAAGCGGGTCGTCATCGACCGGAACGGCGTGCGCGTGCTCGAAGGCGAGGCGGCGCGACTGGACGCCGAGGCCGATGCGACGGCCGCGAAGGCGGCGCGCGAAAGCAAGTCCGCCGTGCCGCCCGAGCCGCCGACGGCGAGAAAGAGCGGCGACGAGACCGTCGATGCCGCCGACCTCGACGCGCAGCAGGCCACGGCCGATGCGGCGCGCGCAATCGAAGGCGCGAAGCTGTCGCAACTCGACGCGGACCGCGTGCGCCGGACGATCGCCGACGACATGAGCCTGCAGGTCAAGGCGGCCGTCGAGGACGCGAAGGACGAGGTGCAGAGCGCGATCAGCGACGAGATCCGCGCGGCGACGCGCACGGCGCCGCCGAGTTTCGGGTCGGTCCTCTGGAGCCTGATCAAGCTGATGATCGTGGTGCCGTTCATCTACCTGATCATCCTGAAGGCCACGTCGAACGCGAAGCGCCGCGCCGCGGTCGCGGTGCAGTCCGCGTCCGAGGTGGCCGAGCGCGAGAGCCTGAAGCGCCAGGTCTCGGAAGCCAAGATGCAGATGATGCAGGCGCAGGTCGAGCCGCACTTCCTGTTCAACACGCTGGCGTCGATCGATCACCTGATCGAGACCGACCCGCCGCGTGCGTCGACGATGCAGAAGAACCTGATCCAGTACCTGCGCGCGGCGTTGCCGCAGATGCGGGAGCACGCGACCGACCTCGGTCGCGAGGTCGACCTGGTCAGCGCGTACCTCGAGATCCTGAAGGTGCGGATGGAGGAGCGGCTGCAGGTCTCGCTGAGCGTGCCGAAGGGGCTGCGCTCGGCTGACTTCCCGCCGATGATGCTGCAGTCGATGGTCGAGAACGCGATCAAGCACGGCCTCGAGCCGAAAGCCGAGGGCGGCCAGATCGACGTCGCCGCCGAGATCGTCCACGGCGACCTGCACGTGACGGTGGCGGACACGGGGCTCGGCTTCGCCGCCGGCGGCGCCAGCACGTCCGGCACCGGCCTCGGCCTGTCCAACATCCGCGAGCGCCTGAAGCTGCTGTACGGCGACCGCGCCCAACTCGTCATCGAAGCCAATCAGGTCGACGGCGCGCCGCTCGGCACGCGCGTGACGATCACCGTTCCGTACCAGTCGCGCCG
>CAXTDA010000552.1:1352-2727 GCA_964242935.1 uncultured Burkholderiaceae bacterium
ACGGCGCGCCGCTCGGCACGCGCGTGACGATCACCGTTCCGTACCAGTCGCGCCGTGTCGGCGTGCCGACCAACGCCTGACCCGAGGAGTCGCCATGCGCAGGTTTCTTTCCTTCACCGCCGTCGCAGCGATCGTCCTGATCCTGATCGGCGGCGCCGTGGCGTTCGGCATCCATCTCGCGGGCGCCGGCCACGGCATGACGGTCACCGTCGACGGCGAGACGCTCGACGGGCCGGTGATCGCGGTGCTCCTCGGCGGGGCCGCCGCGTGCAGCCTCGCGGTGATCGTGCTGCTGGTCGTCGCGGTGCTCGCGTCGGTCGCGATCCTCGTGCCGGTGGTGTTGCTGCTCGTCGCGCTCGGCGTGCTCGCGGCGCTGTTCGTCGGGCTGTCGCCGATCCTCGTGCCGGTCTTGCTGCTCGCGGGGGCGTATGTTCTACTTTCGCGCCGCCGCAAGCGTCGGGCCGTGGTCGACGCTTCCGCCTACCCCCCGCCGACGACCGCGACCTGATGTGATGAACGAACTGGTTCCCGAGGGCCATCGCGAACACGGCGTCACCGCGATCATCGCGGACGACGAGCGTCTGATGCGCGAGCAGCTGCGCGCCCGACTGTCCGAGGCGTGGCCCGAGCTGGTGTTCCTCGCCGAGGCCAGGAACGGCGTCGAGGCGGTCGAGATGGTCGAGACCCACGATCCGGACTTCGCCTTCCTCGACATCCGCATGCCGGGGATGACCGGCATCGAGGCCGCCCGCGAGATCCTCGCGCGCGAAGACAACGCCTGCCAGATCGTCTTCATCACCGCGTACGACCAGTACGCGGTCGAAGCCTTCGAGCAGGGCGCGATCGACTACGTGCTGAAGCCGGCCGACCGCGAGCGCCTGGCGAAGACCGTCGATCGCCTGAAGGGCCGCATCGAGCGCTTCGCGGTACCCGGCGCGAAGCCGTCCGTGCAACCGCTCGAGCGCCCCGACGTGGCCGAACTGCTGACGCGGCTCGCAACGCGGCTCGATGCGACGCCGTCCGCGGGCCCGGCCACGCCGGCCACGCCGCGGCTGCAGTGGATCCAGGCGTCGGTCGGCCAGAGCCTGCGGCTGATCCCGGTCGACGAGGTGCTGTTCTTCCAGTCCGACGAAAAGTACACGCGCGTGCAGACGGCGCAGTTCGAGGCGCTGATCAAGAAGCCGATCAAGGAACTGATCGACGAGCTCGATCCCGAGCGTTTCTGGCAGATCCATCGCGCGACGCTCGTCAACGCCCAGGCGATCGCGACCGTGACGCGCGACTTCCGGGGACGGCAGATCGTCACGGTGACCGGCCATCCGCAGAAGCTCGAGGTGAGCCGGACCTACACGCATCTGTTCAAGCAGATGTGAGC
>CAXTDA010000553.1:0-2011 GCA_964242935.1 uncultured Burkholderiaceae bacterium
CTGTTCGACCGGGTCGAGGTCCACGAGTGCGCGTACAACTGGAAGACGTTCATCGAGGTCTACCTCGAGGACTACCACGTCGGTCCCTTCCATCCCGGACTCGGACAGTTCGTCTCGTGCGACGAGCTGTCATGGCAGTACGGCCGCAATCATTCGGTGCAGATCGTCGGCGTCAAGAGCGGCCTGCAGCGGCCCGGCACGCCGACCTACAGCGCGTGGCACGACCAGGTGATGCGCCTGTCGAACGGCGTCGCGCCGGCGCACGGGGCGATCTGGCTGACGCTGTATCCGAACGTGATGGTCGAGTGGTACCCGCACGTGCTGGTGGTCTCGACGCTGATCCCGCGCGGTCCCCAGCACACGACGAACATCGTCGAGTTCTACTACCCCGAGGAAGTGGCGCTGTTCGAGCGCGACTTCGTCGAAGCGAACCGCGCGGCCTACCTCGAGACCTGCGCGGAGGACGACGAGATCGCGCTCCGGATGGACGCGGGGCGCCGGGCGCTGCTCGAACGCGGCGAGAACCAGGTCGGTCCGTACCAGTCGCCGATGGAAGACGGCATGCAGCACTTCCACGAATGGCTGCGAGCGGAGCTGCCTGCGACGGATTGAGCCCGTGCAATCGATCTGGATGGTCGTCGCCGCGCTGCTCTTCTCGTTGATGGGCGTCGCGGTCAAGCTGGCCTCGGCCCAGTACAACACGTGGGAGATCGTCGCCTATCGCGGCTTGATCGGCATGCTCGTGATGGGCGGCCTGATCACCGTTCGCGCAAAGCGCGGCGGTGCGCCCGTCGGACAGGCGCTGGCGACTCGGCACCTCTGGATGCACCTGCGGCGAAGCGTCTCCGGGACCCTGTCGCTGACGTTGTGGTTCCTCGCGATCGCGGGACTGCCGCTCGCGACCGCGATGACGATCAACTCGTCGTCGCCGCTCTTCATCGGCGCGTGGGTCGCCTGGTGTGCGTTCCGCGCCGGCGAGCGCATCGATCGCGCGATGACCGCGGCGCTGCTCGCCGGCTTCGTCGGCGTGGTCCTGCTGTTGCAACCGACGTTCAACGGGAACCAGTGGCCCTACGCGTTCATCGGGACCACGTCGACCGTGTTCACGGCCGTGGCCTACCTGTCCGTCAAGGCGCTCGGGCGCATCGGCGAACCCGACACGCGCATCGTCTTCTGGTTCTCGGCGTTCAACGCGCTGACGGGGCTCGTGGGCGCCGCGATCTTCGGGTTCCATGCGCACGACCTGCGCGGCGCCGGCCTGCTCGCGACCGTCGGCCTGACCGGGGCGCTCGCGCAACTCGCCGTCACGCGCGCCTTCGGCTCGGGTGGCACGCTGTTGACCGCGAACCTCGGCTATTCGGGCATCCTGTTCTCGACCGCGTGGGGCTACCTCGTGTTCGGTGACCGGCTTCATCTGAGCAACACGCTCGGCATGACGATCATCGTCGTCTCGAGCGTGGCCGCGACGTTGATGACGGCGCGGGCGCTCAAGCGCGCCGCGGCCACGCCCGACGAAGCGATCGTCGTCTTCCCACCGGCAGGAGAATCGGTGAATGCATCCACTCGTTGATGTCGAAACACTTGCAGCGCACATCGGCGATCCGTCGTGGATCGTCTTCGACTGCCGCCACGACCTGATGGCGCCGGCCGCCGGGGAAGCGTCGTATCGCGCCGGACATATCGAGGGCGCGCGCTTCGCGCACCTCGACCGCGACCTCTCGGGTCCGAAGGACGGATCGAACGGACGTCACCCGTTGCCGACGCGGGAAGCTTTCGCCGCGTTCCTCGTGAGGTCGGGCGTGAACGGCGACAGCGTGGTCGTCGCGCACGACGCGTCGAACGGGCTCTACGCGGCGCGCCTCTGGTGGCTCGCCCGCTGGGTCGGCCATGCGCGGGTCGCGGTCCTCGACGGCGGGTTGCCGGCATGGACGAAGGCGGGACATCCGCTGACCGATGCGATCGTCGCGCCGACCGTCGGTGACTTCGCGGTCGGCGCGCCGCGAGTGACCGT
>CAXTDA010000553.1:2021-2708 GCA_964242935.1 uncultured Burkholderiaceae bacterium
CTGGCCGATGACGTCGTCGATCGTTCGCGGACGGAGGCGTTCGGCGCGCCTACGGGGGGGCACTGCGCGGCCGGCACGCCGCTCGTCACGGTGGTCGACACGGTCGACGTCGAGGGCAACCTCGCGTCGCAGTCGAAGCTCGTGATCGATGCACGCGCACCGGAGCGCTTTCGCGGCGACGTCGAGCCGCTCGACCCGCTCGCGGGACATATCCCGCACGCGGTCAACCATCCGATGGCGCGAAGCCTCGAAACCGATGGCCGCTTCCGCGACGCCGCGGCGTTGCGGGCGTCGTTCGACGCGACGCTCGGTGGCCGCCTGCCCGCCACCGTCGTGCAGTCGTGCGGCTCCGGTGTGACCGCGTGCCACAACCTGCTCGCGATGGAGCTGGCCGGGCTGCCGGGGGCCGCGCTCTACGCCGGTTCGTGGAGCGCGTGGTGCGCGGACCCGAAGCGTCCGGTCGCGCGCGGCGATTGAATCATTCGTGCCGCGCCCAGTCGTTCAGCAGGACGACCACGACGACGCCGGCACCGATCAGCGCCGCCTGCCACGCCGCGTCGCGTCCGCGTCGCCCGTGCGGATCGACGCGATGCATCTGCGGAACGAGGTCCGACAGCGCGATGTAGAGGAAGTTGGCGGCGGCGACGACCAGCACGTACGGGATCAGCGCCGCGATCCGCTCGAGGA
>CAXTDA010000554.1:0-2697 GCA_964242935.1 uncultured Burkholderiaceae bacterium
GGACGAGCTCGACGCCGAGGTAGAGGCCGGCCCCGTGCACGGCGCCGATCAGCTCGTGCCGGGCGGCGAGGTCCTCCAGCCGGGACCGCAGGCGCGCCCCGACCCGGGTGGCGTTGCCCTGGAGGTCCTCCTCGGCCAGCACGTCGAGCACGGATCGCGTGGTCTCCGAGTCGAGTGCCGACGTCGGTTCGTCGCACAGCATCACGGCCGGGCGGGTCGCCAGCGCCCGCGCGATCGCCACGCGCTGCTTCTGCCCGCCGGACAGCTCGGCCGGGTAGCTGTCGAGCTTGCCGGTCAGGCCGACGATCTTCAGGCATTCGTCGACGCGCGCCCGCCGGTCCGCGCGCGACAGCCGCGGTCGCCGGATCGTCAGCGGAAACGCAACGTTGTCGAACACCGTCGCGTTCTGCAGCAGGTCGAACTGCTGGAAGATCATCCCGATGCCGGCGCGCGCGACCCGCAGTTCGCGGCGCGACAGCCGGGTCAGGTCCTCGCCGCCGACATGGACGCTCCCCGCGTCGGGCGTCTCGAGCAGGTTGATCAGTCGGAGCAGCGTCGACTTGCCGGCACCCGAGCTGCCGATGATGCCGAAGCGCTCGCCGGCGTCGATGTCGAGCGAGACGCGGTCGACCGCGACGAAGGCCGGTCGATCGCCGGCGCCGGGGAAGCGCTTCGAGACCGCGTCGAGACGGATCAGCGGCGTGCGGTCGTACGCGGCGAGGAGAGGTGCAGTCGTCATGGTGTTCATGAATACGGCGAAGGGTCCGGCGCACGACCTTCGATCGCGTAGCGGCCGATGTCGCGCACCTTGTAGTCGATCGGGTCGTGCAGCGTGTGGGTGCGCGCGTTCCGCCAGAAGCGGTCGAAGCCGAAGCGCGCCGCGGTCGAGCGCGCGCCGGTGTTGTCGAAGAACTGCGACGAGACGCCGAGCGCGGCACGGTGCGACAGCACCTTCGCTTCGGCGACCGCGATCGCGACGGCGGCGCGCTCGCCGGTGGTGAGCGCCGGTCCGCGCGCGAAGGCCGCGTCGAGCGCTTCGGCCGCGGCATCGGCGAGCAGCGCGGCCGGCTTGACCAGCAGGTGCAGCTCGCCGTAACGCTGCTGGACGAACGGATCGTCGGCCGATCGCTCGACGCCGGACGCGAACCACGGATGCGCGCTCTCGCGGGTGTACGCGATCGCCGCGTCGAGGCCGCCGCGCGCGATGCCGACATAGAGGTTCGTCATCGACAACTGCGCGACGCAGGTGCGCAGCGTCTGGAACGCCGTCTGCGTCGTGCCCGGCGGCAGCAGGACGTCGCGCGCGTCGAGCCGCACATGGTCGAAGGTCACGTTGCCGCTGTCGGTCTGGCGTTGCCCGAACGCGTCCCAGTCGGCCTCGACCGACACGCCGAAGCGGCGCGTCGGAATGGCCGCGATGAGATTGCTCTGCGTCGCCGGATGCCACGCCGAGAGCGTCAGCAGGTCGGAGCCGACGGATCCGGAGCAGAAGCTCTTGATCCCGTTGATGTCGTAGCCCTCGTCCTCCTCGGTGGCCACCGTACGCCGATCCAGCGGGTTCAAGGCGTTCCCCCAGAAGAGCCCGTGGTCCACCGTCGCCTGCAGCAGCCGGTGCCGCTGCGCGACGCTGCCGTAGAGCAGCACACCGGCGATCTGCAGGTGATGAAAGCCGTACAGGTGGGCGACGGCGCTGTCGGTCTCGGCGAGCGTGCGCACGGCGCGATAGACGTCGAACCAGCGGGCGCCAGCGCCGCCGTACTCGCGCGGAATCGAGAGCGTCAAGAGGCCGCTCGCGCGGAGGCGCTCGCGTTCGCGCGCGGGATGTCCGCCGGCGGCATCCCGGGAGACCGCCGTCACCGCGAGTTCGGCCGCGATCTCGGCGGCCGCGGCGAGCGGGTCCGCCGGGACCGGGATCCGGCCGTGGGACTTCCATTCGGACGCGCCGTCTCGCGACGAGGTCGCGGGACGACAGGCGTTCGCTTCGTGAAGGGGCGGGGCGAGGGTCAGGGTCATCGTTTCACGCGAGTGGTTCAGCCGAGGACGGCGAGTCGGGAGACGGCATCCGCGACGCGGATCTGCCGCGGCAGCAGCTTCAGGCGATAGAACGTGTCCGCGAGCTGCTGCTGTTCGGCGACGATCGCCGCGTCGATCGGTACGGCACCGTACGAACGCCGGTCCGTCGCGCGGCGCAACACGTTCGGATCGATGCCGAGCTGCGGTGCCAGCAGGTCGGCGACCTCCCGGCCATGCTCGTGCGCCCAGCGGTCGGTCCGCGCGAGCTCGGCGAAGAAGACGCGCAGGACGTCCGGATGCGCGGCCGCGAACGCCGGGCTCGTCAGGTAGAACGTGCGGTTGTTCGACAGGCCGGTGCCGTCGCGAAGGACGCGGGCGCCCGCGAGGTAGGCGCCCGCGAGGGACCGGTCCCACCAACCCACCGCGGCGACGGGGCCCGCGTCGAACGCGGCCCCGGGCGCGGCCGCGGGGCCGACGGCCAGGACACGCCGTGCACGGTGAACGTGTGGTTGCGCGGCTTGTCGGCGGCGGAGACGAGCCGCAGCCACACCGTCCCGCCCGCCGGCACGGGCATGACCGGGGTGTGCGGCTCGACCGCCAGCTGCGTCGGCGGGTGCACGGGCTCGGTGCGGTAGCTGATGCCGCTCTGGCCGGAGTCCTCGGTGTCGTCGCCCGGCACCACGT
>CAXTDA010000555.1:0-2664 GCA_964242935.1 uncultured Burkholderiaceae bacterium
TGGCCTCGATGCGGATCAGGATCGCCGCATCGGAGAGGCCGTCGCCGAGCGCTTCCCAGCACTTGACCTCCGCGCGCTCGCGACCGCTCGCCGGAATCAGCTTGCCGACGGGCGTCAACGTGTCGAGGTACTCGACGATGACCCGCGAATCGAATACCGCACCGCCGTCTTCCATCACGAGGCACGGTACCTTGCCGAGCGGATTCGATTCGGCAATCTGCGACTCGTCGGACCACACGTCGTCGAGCGTGAACTGGTAATCCAGCTTCTTCTCGGCCATGACGATGCGCACCTTGCGCACGTACGGGCTGGTGGTCGAGCCGATCAACTTCATCTTGGGGGGATTGGGTCCAGCAGTTCAGGCGGCGCAGTATAGCATCGGCCCCTCGACCGACGACGACCCGTAGCGCCTCGGCAGAGGCGGCTTCGCGGCCATTTCGCACGGCCGGATCCGCCCTTCTGCAACTGCCCGAGCGATGTCCCTCATGGCTGACGATCGACCCGACCTCTCTGCGACGAACGGCTTCGCGCTGAACGCGCTGTCGCCGCTCGACGGCCGGTACGCGGCGAAGGTCGACCGCTTGCGCCCGCTGCTGTCGGAGGCCGGCTTCATGCGGCATCGCGTCCGCGTCGAGGTCGCCTGGCTGGTCGCGCTGGTCGACGCCGGGCTCGCGGGCCTCGACGCCTTCTCGCCGGACGCACGCGCGTGGCTGCACGCGCTCGTCGACGGCTTCGTCGACGCCGACGCCGCGCGCATCAAGGCGATCGAGGCGGTGACGAACCACGACGTGAAGGCGGTCGAGTACTGGCTGAAGGAACGCTTCGCGACGGCGCCGGTCGGGGTCGCTCGGGCGCTGTCGGGCGCGAGCGAGTTCATCCACTTCGCGTGCACGTCGGAAGACATCAACAATACGTCGCACGGCCTGATGATCCGGGCGGCGCGCGACGAGGTGTTGCTGCCCGCGCTCGGCGCGTTGCACGAGCGACTGGTCGCGCTCGCGCACGATCACGCGGCGGTGGCGATGATGTCGCGCACCCACGGCCAGACGGCGAGCCCGACGACGATGGGAAAGGAGATCGCGAACGTCGCCTCCCGGCTCGGGCGGGCCATCGAGCGCATCGCGGCGGTCGGGGTCCTCGCGAAGATGAACGGCGCGGTCGGCAACTACAACGCGCATCGCGTCGCCTATCCGGACGTCGACTGGGAGTCGCTGTCGCGGCACGTGGTCGAGGACGTGCTCGGCCTCCGCTTCAACGCGTACACGATCCAGATCGAGCCGCACGACTGGATGGCCGAGCTGTTCGATGCGATCGCGCGCGCGAACACGATCGTGCTCGACCTCGACCGCGACCTCTGGGGCTACATCTCGCTCGGCTACTTCGGCCAGAAGACGAAGGCGGGCGAGGTCGGCTCGTCGACGATGCCGCACAAGGTCAACCCGATCGACTTCGAGAATTCCGAAGGAAACCTCGGGCTCGCCAACGCGCTGCTGCGTCACCTCGCCGAGAAGCTGCCCGTCTCGCGCTGGCAGCGCGACCTGACCGACTCGACGGTGCTGCGGAACGTCGGCGTGGCCTTCGGCTACTGCCTGGTCGCCTACGATTCGTGCCTGAAGGGACTCGGCAAGCTCGAGCTCCGGAGCGAGCGCATCGCGGCCGATCTCGAAACGGCGTGGGAAGTCCTGGCCGAACCGGTGCAGACGGTGATGCGCCGCTACGGTGTCGAGAATCCGTACGAGCAGTTGAAGGCGCTCACGCGCGGGACCGGGATCACGCGCGAGGCGCTGCACGCGTTCATCGCGACGCTGGCGATCCCGGCCGCCGAGCGCGAGCGGCTGCTCGCGCTGACGCCGTCGACCTACGTCGGCGACGCCGAGCGTCTAGCGCGCGGCGTCTGAAACAAAAAAAACGCGAAGGGGTTGCCTTCGCGTTAAAAAGCGGCGGCCTGAGCCGCCCCTCCTCCTCCTGGTGCCATTTCGGTGCCACCGGGTGCAGTTCGCCCGGCGCAGAACCGCAAGTCTAGGATTCCGATTCGGGTTTGGCATCGGTACATGCACCGATGCGGCGCCGTTGCACTTTTTGCCGCCCAGTGCTAGTGCCGGGAACTTGTCGGGCGGCGCGTGATCCACCTCGTCACTCCAGAGGGGAGTCGCTTTTTCGCTGCGGGGTCGTCAGCACGACGTCGAACGACGTCCGGTCCCGCAGGTCGCATCCCGCGCTCGAGGCGCCACGCCTTCGACCGATGCGGCAAGCAAGACCTTTGCAGGCCGGCCCACGTCGTTCGGGTCGGCCGGCAAGCGGGCGACGCTTGCGAGGACCGCGTCGCGTTCCATCGGCCGCCTGGGCGGTCGATTCACTCGAAGGCACTCCCTTGATCGCTATCGGTACTCCGCTGCTGTGGACCGGCTTCGCCGCGTTCGTCCTCGTCGCGCTCGTCGTCGACTTCGTCGTTCTCGAGAAGAAAGGCGCGCACCGCGTCGGCCTTCGCGAGGCCGGCCTCTGGTCCGCCGTCTGGGTCGGGCTGTCGCTGCTGTTCGCGGGCATCCTCTGGTGGTGGCTCGAGCGCAGCGCCGGTCGCGAGGTCGCCGACGCGAAGGCGCTCGAGTTCATGACCGGCTACGTCATCGAGAAGTCGCTCGCGATGGACAACGTCTTCGTGTTCCT
>CAXTDA010000556.1:0-2664 GCA_964242935.1 uncultured Burkholderiaceae bacterium
GCGGCCGAGATCGCCGCGACCTTCGCGTCGCCCTGCACGATCGCCTCGCAGGTGTGGGGCCACTTCGGCAGCTGGTTGCCGTCGACGAGGATGTGGCCCGGGACGACCGACAGGCCTTCGACCGCGCGGCGCATCGCGAGCAAGCTCGCCTGCAGGATGTTGATCGCGTCGATCTCCTCGACCGATGCGGACGCGACGGCCCAGGCGGTCGCCTTCTCGCGGATGCGGTCGGCGAGGCGTTCGCGCTTGTCGGCCGGCAGGACCTTCGAGTCGCGCAGGCCGCGGATCGGCCGCTCGGGGTCGAGGATCACCGCCGCGGCGTAGACCGGACCGGCGAGCGGCCCGCGTCCGGCCTCGTCGACGCCGCAGACGTGCGTGGCGGTGGTGAAGAAGCGGAGCGACAGCGAGCGATGGCGGCGCATTACGGGGTTCCGGCGATGAGGTCCGCGATGACCGTCGCGGCGCGCGCGCCGGTCCCGCAGCGCAGATTCTCGTGCAGTTCGGCGAATCGTTGTTCGAGTCGTTGGCGATTGGCGACATCGTCGAGCTGGAACTGCATCGCGTCGGCGAGCGCCTCGGCGGTCGCCGCCTCCTGCAGGAACTCGGGAACGACGAACTCGCGCGCGAGGATGTTCGGCAGGCCGACCCACGGCAGGTAGCCCATTCGCCGCATCAGCATCGCGGTCAGCGCGGCCATCTTGTAGGCGATCACCATCGGCCGCTTGTACAGCGCCGTCTCGAGCGTCGCCGTCCCGCTCGCGACCAGGACCGCGTCGGCGGCCGCGAGCGCGAGCCCGGACTGCCCGTCGATGACGCGGAGCGGCAGGTCCGGTCGTCGGTCGCGAACGACGGCGTCGAACGCGGCGCGCGCGGCCGGACTCGCCATCGGCGCGACGAACGCGAGCGTCGGATCGCGCCGATGCAGCAGCGCGGCCGCCTCGACGAAGGTCGCGGCCATGTACTCGATCTCGGACAGGCGGCTTCCCGGCAGCAGCGCGACGACCCGCGCGCCGGACGGGATCGCGAGCGCCGTTCGGGCGGCGTGCCGGTCGGGTTCGAGCGGGATCGCATCGGCCAGCGGATGCCCGACGTAGGTCGCGGCGATTCCCGCCTTCTCGTAGATCGCCGCCTCGAACGGAAAGACCACGAGGATGTGGTCGACCGCGCGCGCAATCTTGTCGATGCGCTTGCCGCGCCACGCCCAGATCGACGGTCCGATGAAATGGATCACCGGTCGCCGCTGGCCGCGCCAGGCTTCACGCAGGCGGACCTCGAGGTCGAGGTTGAAGTCCGGCGCGTCGATGCCGACGAACGCCGCCGGCGGCTCGGCGAGCAGCCGCCGCGTCAGCGCCTTCCGGATTCCCGAGATCTCGCGGTAGTGCCGGATCACCTCGACGTAGCCGCGCACCGCGAGCCGGTCGATCGGCCACGCCGCCTCGAAGCCCGCCTCGGCCATCCGTGGACCGCCGATGCCGGACGCGACGAGGCCCGGCACCCGGTCGCGAAGCGGCCCGAGCAACGACGCGGCCAGCAGATCGCCGGACGCTTCGCCGGCGACCATCGCGACCGGCACGCTCATCGACGCGCGCGACGGTTCAGCGGACGATGCCGCGGGTCGCGGTCGCGAGGAACGCGTTCAGCGACCGCAGACCGGTCGCGGCGGCGTTTCCGTCCGCTTCGGCCGCTTCGGCCTGCGCCTCGATCGCGGCGCGCGCCTCGTCGAGCGTCAGCCCGTTTCGATAGAGCGACTTGTAGGCGGTCCTGAGCGCCGCGATCGCCTCCGCGCCGAAACCGCGACGCTTCAGGCCCTCGACATTGATCCCGTGGGGAGCGGCCGGGTCGCCGCTGACCATCACGTACGGCGGCACGTCCTGGCGCAGCATCGTGCCGATGCCGGTGAACGCGTGGGCGCCGATGCGGACGAACTGATGGACGCCGGTGTCGCCGCCGAGGATGGCCCAGTCGCCGACCTCGGCATGGCCCGCGATCTGCGCCTTGTTCGCGAAGATCGTGTGGTCGCCGACGATGCAGTCGTGCGCGACGTGCACGTACGCCATGATCCAGTTGTCGTCGCCGATGCGGGTCACGCCGCCGCCCTGTTCCGTGCCGACGTTGTAGGTGCCGTACTCGCGGATGACGTTGTCGTCGCCGATCTCGAGGCGGGTCGGCTCGCCCGCGTACTTCTTGTCCTGCGGGTCGCCGCCGATCGCGTTGAAGGCCGCGATGCGGTTGCGTTCGCCGATCGTCGTGCGGCCCTCGATGACGACGTGCGACGCGACCCGCGTACCGGCGCCGATCGTGACGTGCGGCCCGATCAGGCTGTAGGCCCCGACCTCGACGTCGCCGGCGAGCGCGGCGCGCCGATCGACCACGGCGGTCGGATGGATCCGGATCGTCGGCTCACCCATCGGATCACCGGTCGGACACGGCCTCGTCGTCGGCGACCATCTTGTACGCGCACATCAGGTCCGCCTGCGCGCACAGCGCGTTGTCGACCAACGCCCGCGCCGCGTACTTCCACATGCCGCGGAGCGACCGCACGAGCGAGACCTCGAGGATCAACTGGTCGCCCGGCATCACCGGCTTCTTGAAGCGCGCGTTGTCGATGCCGACGAAGTAGTAGAGCGACTGCGGGTTCGGCTTCACGTTCATCGTGACGAACGA
>CAXTDA010000557.1:0-2660 GCA_964242935.1 uncultured Burkholderiaceae bacterium
ACACGGCGGCGGCGGAAGCCCAGTGCGAAGCGACGGCGAACGCGCCATACCGCGATGCGGTGCCCATGAGCGGCATCTCGAACTCTCCTTGCATCCCTGAGCGAGTTTGATGTATATAGCATACGATGCAAAAAGATAGCAAGCTATATGATGCGGGATGACGTTTCCATAGGCCATCTGTTGAACCGCGCAGCGCGGCTGATGCGGAACCTGGCGGATCAGAGGCTGGCGCCGCTGGGTCTGTCCTCGGGGCAACTGCCCGTGCTGACGGCCCTGCTGGCCAAGAAGAGCATGTCGCAAAAGGCGCTGACGGAGCAGGCCGGCATCGAGCAGCCCACCATGGCGGCGACGCTGGCCAGGATGGAGCGGGACGCGATCATCGAGCGGCGGCCCGATCCGAACGACAAACGCAGTTCGCTGTTCTCCCTCACGCCGGAAACGCGCGGCAAGGCTGACGCGATCAAGGCCGCGATCGAGGGCATGAGCGCCGATTCGCTCGCGGGTTTCCACGAAGACGAATGCGCCAGCCTCCGCCGGATGCTTCACCGCGTCTCGAGCACGGTGGAGAAGCTGCTCGGCCAGGCGCCGAAGCAGGATCTTTGACTCGCCGGTGAAAAAGCGGCGGCCAAGCCTCCCCAGTTGGGGACGGGGTATGTACGATCGGCGGATCGGTCTTTCGAACTGGAGATACCCATGGAATCGCGGCAACTGGGCAGTCAGGGTCTGGTGGTGTCATCGCTCGGGCTGGGCTGCATGGGCATGACCGATCTGTACGGGGTGCCCGACGAGGTCGAGTCGATCGCCACGCTGCACCGGGCGATCGATCTCGGGATCACCCTGTTCGACACGGCGGAGATGTACGGTCCCTTTGCGAACGAAGCATTGCTCGGCAAGGCGCTGGCGGGCCGACGCGGCCAGGTCGTGCTGGCGACGAAGTTCGGCTTCGACATCCGGGCCGGTGAGGCGGTGGGGGTCGACAGCCGTCCCGCACATATCACGTCGGCCGTGGAGGGCTCGCTGAGCCGCCTCGCGACGGACCACATCGACCTGCTCTACCAGCATCGCGTCGATCCGAACGTGCCGATCGAAGACGTGGCGGGGACGGTGGGCGACCTGATCCGGGCGGGCAAGGTGCGATATTTCGGGCTGTCGGAAGCAGGGGCGTCGAACATCCGGCGCGCCCATGCCGTCCAGCCCGTCACGGCGTTGCAGAGCGAATACTCGCTGTGGGAGCGCAACCTAGAACCCGAGATCATTCCGCTGCTTTCCGAACTCGGGATAGGGCTGGTTCCGTTCGCGCCGCTCGGCCGCGGCTTCCTCACGGGCGCCGCCAAGCGTGCGAGCGACTATCCCGAAGGTGATTTCCGCAGGATCGATCCGCGATTCGGGGACGCCAATTTCGACGCGAACATGCGCGCCGCCGCGCATGTTCAAAGACTCGCCGCGGCACGGGGCGCCACGGCCGGGCAGATCGCGCTCGCATGGCTCCTGCACAAGGGCGACGGGATCGTCCCCATACCGGGCACGAAAAGGCGTGTGTTCCTCGAGGAGAACGTCAGGGCCGCCGATCTTCGCCTTTCGTCGGAGGACATGACCCTCCTGGACGCATCGCTTTCCGCCGAGCGTGTCTCGGGAGCCCGTTACACCGCCGAGCACATGCAGTCGGTCGACCGCTGAATGCCTTGCCCGGACATGCCGGGCCTAGACATGCTGGCCGCCGTTGATGTGGATTTCGGAGCCGCTGACGTAGGACGCCTGCGACGAGCACAGGAAGAAGATGATGTCCGCCACCTCGGACGTCGAGCCCAGCCGCCGCAGGGGGATCGTCTCGACGATGCGGTCGGTTCCCGGCGACAGGATCGCGGTGTCGATCTCGCCGGGCGCGATGGCGTTGACGCGGATGCCGTGCGGCCCGAAATCGGCCGACATCTCACGCGTCAGCGAGCCGAGCGCGGCCTTCGAGGTCGCGTAGGCCGTGCCGGCGAAGGGATGGACGCGCGTGCCGGCGATCGAGGTCACGTTGACGATCGAGCCGCCGCTGAGGGCCAGTTCCCTGAACAGCCCGCGGGCCAGCATGATCGGGGCGAAGAAGTTCACCTGGAAGACGTCGCGCCAGACATGCATCGGCGTGTCGATCGAGTTCATCCGGCTGCCGTCCTTCAGCTTCGGCGAGATGCCGGCGTTGTTGACCAGCGCATGAAGCTTGCCGCCGTTGGCCTCCAGGCGGTGCCGGATCTCCGACACGGCGACGCCGACGTCCTCCTGGTCGGCCAGATCGACCTTGATGTGATCCTCCGCTCCCGCAGGCCACGGACAGTCCTCCGCGAACGCCTGGCGCGAGCACGTGATGACGCGCCAGCCTTCGCGCGAGAAACGCTTGACCGTCGCGTGGCCGATGCCGCGGCTGGCGCCGGTCAGCACGATCGTCTTGCGGGTGTCTTGTTCGTCGGCCATGGCGCGCTCCAGCCTCGCCATGTAGCGAAGGTTGCTCGCGATGACGAGAGGCCGGTCGGCCACCGCGCGCGCGTTTCGCCGCCGCGCGGCCGGGAGCCGGGAAGCGCGGCCCGTGGCGAGCGATGCCGGACATCGATGACCCGCGCCGGGCGTCCATGTCTCTTGCGGGCGCAGCCAACCGGCATTGCGGCCAGGCGCTCCCATGG
>CAXTDA010000558.1:0-2652 GCA_964242935.1 uncultured Burkholderiaceae bacterium
CCGGGCGCGAAGTAGCCGTCGTCGTTGGAAACCAGGATGCGCATCGTCGCCATCGAATGATCGGCATCGCGCCGCGGACCGAGAGGCTCGATCGAGACGAAAAAATGGCCACGCGCCGGATCGGGGGTGGCCTCGTGCAGTCGGTACGCGCGACCGTCGCGCGATGCCTTCGAACCAGCTTAGCATGCGTCTCGCGCGGCGAAGATCGCGCCGATCGCAAGCGATGCGCCGGCGCGACGGCCATGACGCGTGGCCGGGGACTTGTCCGTCGCCATCTCGACCTCACCTGCCCGCAATGACACCCTATTCCGTCCTCGATCTGTCCCCGATCCTGCAAGGCAGCGACGCCGCGCAGTCGTTTCGCAACACGCTGGACCTCGCGCGGCACGCCGAACGCTGGGGCTACAACCGCTACTGGCTTGCCGAGCACCACGGCATGCCGGGCGTGGCCAGCGCGGCGACGGCGGTGCTGATCGGCCACGTCGCGGGCGGCACGTCGACGATCCGCGTCGGCGCGGGCGGCATCATGTTGCCGAACCACTCGCCGCTCGTCATCGCCGAGCAGTTCGGCACGCTCGAGTCGCTGTATCCGGGACGGATCGATCTCGGGCTCGGCCGCGCCCCGGGCTCGGACCAGCTGAC
This sequence comes from uncultured Burkholderiaceae bacterium, assembly GCA_964242935.1. Lineage (GTDB taxonomy): Bacteria > Pseudomonadota > Gammaproteobacteria > Burkholderiales > Burkholderiaceae_D > CAHJXF01. The sequence continues at coordinate 643 of CAXTDA010000558.1, forward strand.
CGCGCGCGCCCTCCGCCGCAACCTCGACTCGGACGCCGACGCTTTCCCGCAGGACGTCCTCGAGCTGCAGGACTTCTTCTCGGCGGCGCCGCGCCAGCCGGTGCGCGCGGTGCCCGGGACCGGCCTCGAGGTCCCCCTGTGGATCCTCGGGTCGAGCCTGTTCGGGGCCCAGCTCGCGGCGGCGCTCGGCCTGCCGTTCGCGTTCGCGTCGCACTTCGCGCCGGCGCAGATGATGGACGCCGTGGCGATCTATCGCGCGCAGTTCAGGCCGTCGAAGCAGCTGGCCCGGCCTTACGCGATGCTCGGCTTCAACATCTTCGCGGCCGACACGCAGGACGAGGCGGTCTGGCGCGCGTCGTCGATGCAGCAAGCGTTCATCAACCTGCGAAGCGGCCGGCCGACGCCGCTGCCGCTGCCGGTCGAAGGTTTCGCCAATCGCATCGGCCCGCACGAGAAGGCGCTGCTCGCGTCCGTGCTGTCGTGCTCGGCGATCGGGACCGCGGACGTCGTCGCCGACGCGCTGGCGCGCTTCATCGAGCGGACCGGCGCCGACGAGCTGATGCTGACGTCGCAGATCCACGACCACGCGGCGCGGCTTCGCTCGTACGAGATCACGGCCGACATCCTCGCCGGGGCGACCGCGGCGGCCTGAGCGCGCTTCACCACGGCAGCCGCGTGCCGTCGTAGGCGACGAAGCAGCCGCTGTCCGCCGGCTGCAGGCCGTCCAGCACGGCGAGCAGTTGCGCCGCGCACAACGTGGCCGGGCAGCCGATGCGCGCGCCGCCGAACGGCCGCGACAGCGCGGTGTCGACGGTGCCCGGATGCAGCGCCGCGACGACCGCCTGCGGCGTCGTCCTCGCCAGCTCGATCGCCGCAGTGCGGACGATCATGTTCAGCGCCGCCTTCGACGCGCGATAGCCGTACCAGCCGCCGAGCCGGTTGTCGGCGATGCTGCCGACCTTGGCCGACAGCAGGCCGACCAGCGACCGACGCCGGTCGAGCAGCGGCACGAAGTGACGGAGCACGAGCGCCGGGCCGACGGTGTTGACGCGAAACGTCTCGAGCAGTCGCGCGTCGTCGAGGTCGGCGAGCTTCTTCTCCGGCATCGAGCCGTCGGCATGCAGCAGACCGGCCGCGTTGACGACGACCTGGAACGGGCCGTTCGCGCGCACCGCGTCGGCCGCATTGGCGATGCCGCGCGGGTCGGCGAAGTCGATCGGCACCGGCGAGCGCCGATGCAGCGCTTCGACGTGGCCGCAACGCGGGTCCGCGCGCAACGCGTCGACGAGCGCCGCACCGATGCCGCCCGACGCGCCGATCACGACCGCCCTGTAGCCGTCGGGCAGCGACTGCACGCGGTCACCAGCCTTCGCTACCCGGGCCGCCCTTGAAGGGACCGACGAGCTCCGGCGTGATCCAGCCGCCATAGAAGCCGCCCGGTTGAGGGAGCACCGGGGCGCCGTCGACGCGACACTCGAGCGCGGCCGGGTAGAACGCGATGCGTTCGGCGAGCACCTCGGCACCCGGCAGCGGCCGAGGATAACTCCAGCCGACGGCGCTTTCGACACGGGGTCCCCGCCGCAGGCTCCAGTACCGCGCCGGGCCCTTCCACTCGCAGAACGAGCCGCCCGGCGCCGCTTCGAGCAGCGTGCGGTCGGCGTCGGCGCGCGGCAGGTAGAAGCTCGGCGGATGGCCGGTCTCGAGGACACGGACCGCATCGCGCGTCCGCGCGACCTCGACACCGTCCCAGACGATCACGACCTCGCGCGGATCGCGGACGATGCGCGGCGGTCGCGGATAGTCCCAGACCGATTCCTGCCCCGGCTGCGGCGCCACCGCGAACGGCGGCCGGCCGTGGGGCGGCCCCCGGCCCCGGGCGGGGGGGCGCCGCCCGAGTCGGTCAGCTGGGCGATCTTCTTGGCCGCCGGATACGGCGTGCCCGGGCCGGCCGTGAGGTCGACGCGCCAGAGGTTGCCGACCTTCTTGCCGTTGGGCGCGGGGAGGCCGCCC
>CAXTDA010000559.1:0-1027 GCA_964242935.1 uncultured Burkholderiaceae bacterium
CCCTGGGGGGCGGCGCGCGCCCACGCCGCGCCCCCGCCTCGTCCGACAACGCCCGACCGTCGGCGCCGAGCCGGCGGTACATCGCGGGATAGTCGGCAACCTCCAGCGGCGCGTCGGCGACCGCGTCGATCGTCCGACCATCGACGATGCGCGGGTTGCCGGGATACGGCGGCATCAGCTCGTCGATCTGCTTCTTCGTCAGGCGCTGCGCGAGACGCATCCGCGCGAGCTCGGTCGTCCAGTTGGTCGACAGGTCCCACGCCATCATCGTGCTCCAACCGACCGAGTCGGCGGGCGTCCACGGCTCGGGGAACGGCGCGCCGGTCAGCACGAACTCGGGTGGCAACGCGAAGTGCGGGAGGCGGCGTCGCTCGTCGACGTTCGCGTTGACGCCGGCGGCATAGCGCTCGAGCGCGTGGCGGGTCTCCGTGTCGAGCCGTTCGACGATCGCCGCCGCGTTGCGCGCGACGCCGAGCGTCCGCAGGAAGCGATCGGTGTCGAGCGCCGATGGCCCGAGGATCTCGGCGAGCCGGCCGGCCGCGGTGCGGCGGTTCATCTCGAGTTGCCACAGACGGTCCTGCGCGTGCAGGTAGCCGAGCGCAAACCACGCGTCGTCGGCGACCGACGCATAGACGTGCGGGATGCCGGCCGCGTCGCGGACGATGTCGACCGGGCCGATCAGGCCGGGCACGGTCGTCTGGCCATCGAGTTGCGGCAGCGTCAGTTGCCGATAAGCGATTGCCGCGATGATCGCAGCAACCAGCACTGCGAGCATCGTCCAAAGTAATGCGCGCCGCAGGCGGCTCAACTAACGAAGCGACCGCGTCGTAGTCCGCTGGCACGGATTGCGTGTCATCGCCATCCAGCAAGCCCGTCGGACGGTGGTGACCAATCGATGGACCACCGAGAATGAACTCGTCGTTCCCGCGAAGGCGGGAACCCAGTGTCGTGCTGCGGTCGACGCCGCTGGGTCCCCGCCTTCGCGGGGACGACGACGACCGGTTGGCTCGCGCCCCGCATTAAGTGA
>CAXTDA010000559.1:1037-2649 GCA_964242935.1 uncultured Burkholderiaceae bacterium
CCCCCCCCCGCGCGCGGCCGCGCCCCCCCCCCCGGGCCCCCCCGCCCCCGGGGGCCCCCCCCACGCCTGTTGGCTCGCGCCGCTCATTACGTCATCGACGTCGTAGAGCTCGTCTCACGCGATTCACCCCGGGATCGCCGCCGCTTCCGGCGGCTGTGGCTTCACGGGCTTCAACTGGAGCGACTTGTATTCGAGGAACTCCTCGAAGCCGTAGACGCCGCTCTCGCGACCGTTGCCCGACTGCTTGTAGCCGCCGAACGGCGCGCGCGGGTTGTATGGGCCGCCGTTGATGTCGATCTGCCCGGTCCGGATCCGGCGCGCGACCCGGATCGCATGGGCCTCCTCGCCCCACACGCCGCCGCCGAGCCCGTACGGCGAGTCGTTCGCGATCCTGACCGCCTCGGCCTCGTCCGCGTACGGCAGGATCGTCAGCACGGGACCGAACACCTCTTCCTGCGCGATCGTCGACTTCGAGTCGGTCGTCGCGAACACCGTCGGCCGGACGAACCAGCCCTTCTCGAACGGCGCATCGGAACCGCCGGTCACGAGCTCGGCGCCCTCCTCGACCGCGCGGTCGATCAGCCCGACGACGCGGTCGCGCTGGGTCGCCGACACCAGCGGGCCGAGCTTCGAGCCGTCGGCGAGCGGATCGCCGACCGTGAAACCGTCGGCGACCTGCTTCGCGATTCCCTTCGCTTCGTCGAAGCGTGCGGCCGGAACCAGCATCCGCGTCTGCGCGATGCAGGCCTGCCCGGAGTTCAGGAAACAGTTGCCGATCGTGCCCTTGATCGCCTGTGTCAGGTCGGCGTCGTCGAGGATCACCGACGCCGACTTGCCGCCGAGCTCGAGCGCGACGCGCTTGACGGTCTGCGCCGCGACCTCGCCGACGCGACGGCCGGCGCGCGTGGATCCGGTGAACGAGACCATGTCGACGTCGATGTGCTTCGCGAGCGCCTCGCCGACGACCGGGCCGTAGCCGGTGACGAGGTTGAAGACGCCGGCGGGCAAACCCGCCGCGTGGATCGCCTCGGCGAGGATGAACGCGACCGACGGCGCGACCTCGGACGGCTTCAGCACGACGGTGCAGCCGGCGCCGATCGCGGGCGCGACCTTCAGCGTGATCTGGTTCAGCGGGAAGTTCCACGGCGTGATGCACGCAACGACGCCGATCGGCTCGCGCAACACCAGCGACGAGCCGACCTGCTTCTCGTACTCGAAACCCTCCGCGACCTTCGCGTACGCGGCCCAGTTCGCGACCGGCCCGTCGGTCTGCACGCGGCGCGCGAGCTTGATCGGCATGCCGACCTCGGTCGCGATCGCCATCGCGATGTCGTCGGCGCGCTTGCCGAGCTCGGCTGAGATGCGGCGCAGTGCGCCGGCGCGTTCGGCGGGCGGCGTGGCGGACCAGCCGTCGAAGGCGGCACGCGCCGCGGCGACCGCCGCATCGACGTCGGCCTCGTCGCCCTCGGGGATGCGGGTGATCGCCTCCTCGGTCGCGGCGTGGTCGGCGTCGATCGTGCCGCGGCCGTCCGGCGCGACCCACTCCCCGTCGATGTAGAGCTGGTCGTATGTCTTCATGGTCTTTCCTGTCGTTGCGAAGGTCGGACGACGG
>CAXTDA010000560.1:0-2637 GCA_964242935.1 uncultured Burkholderiaceae bacterium
GCCTCGTCGCGGCGCACAAGCCGCGTTTCTACGTGATCGACTCGGTGCTGCACAACCCGACGTCGACGTCGTTGTCGTCGGCGAAGGCCTTCCGGATCCTGCAGCTCGCCGAGCAGCACGATTTCATGGTCATCGAGGACGACGTCTACGCCGACCTGCACCCGGGCTCGGTCGGCGGCCGCGGCTCGATGAACCCGGCGCCGGCGATCCGCATCGCGAGCCTCGACCAGCTGAAGCGGGTCGTCTACGTCGGCAGCTTCTCGAAGACGCTGGCGGCCAACCTGCGGGTCGGGTTCCTCGCCTGCGACGCGGGGCTCGCCGAGCGCTTCGCGGACCACAAGATGCTGACCGCGCTGACGACGCCCGAGATCGGCGAGCGGATGGTCTGCCGGATCCTGTCCGACGGGCACTACCGGAAGCACGTCGAGCGCCTGCGGGCCCGCTTCGACGCGGCGCGCGACCGGGCCCTGCGCGGGCTGGAGCGGATCGGGCTGGTGGTCGACCACCAGCCGGCCGCCGGCATGTTCCTCTGGGCGCGCGCCGGCGCAGCTTCGAACCACGGCGGGGTCGACACGACCGCGCTCGCGGCGCGGCTTTTCGACCAGGGCTACCTGCTCGCGCCCGGTGCGCTGTTCTCGCCGTCGCAGCAGCCGAGCGCGATGCTGCGCTTCAACATCGCGACGTCGTCCAACCCCGGGGTGCTCGACGCGCTCGACCGGGCCCTGCAGGCGCTGGCCTGACGGCCCTTGATCCCCGGCGCATCGCCCCGATGTCTCGCGCGGTGCGCCGCATGGCGCCCAGGACGCAGTCCCGAACCGAATCCGAATCCATCACGACCGAGAGTCCGCCGATGACCACCACGACCGAACCCGTCAAGGAAACCCGTGCCTTCCAGGCCGAGGTGAAGCAGCTGCTGCAGCTGATGATCCATTCGCTTTACAGCAACAAGGAGATCTTCCTCCGCGAGCTGATCTCGAACGCGTCCGACGCGGCCGACAAGCTGCGCTTCGAGGCGATCGACCGGCCCGAACTGTTCGAGGGCGACAGCGACCTCGCGATCGACGTGTCGTTCGACAAGGCGGCGCGGACGATCACGATCGCCGACAACGGCATCGGCATGAGCCGCGACGAGGCGATCGAGCATCTGGGCACGATCGCGAAGTCGGGTACCCGCGAGTTCTTCTCGAAGCTGTCGAGCGACCAGCAGAAGGACAGCGCGTCGGTCGGCCAGTTGATCGGGCAGTTCGGCGTCGGCTTCTATTCGGCGTTCATCGTCGCCGACAAGGTCACCGTCGAGTCGCGCCGCGGCGGCCTGCCCGCGAACGAAGGCGTGCGCTGGGAGAGCGACGGGTCCGGCGAGTTCAGCGTCGAGGACATCGAGCGCGCGAAGCGCGGCACGTCGGTCACGCTGCACCTGCGGGACGGCGACGACGACTTCCTGTCCGCCTACCGGCTGAAGTCGGTGCTGAAGAAGTACTCGGACCACATCTCGCTGCCGATCCGCATGAAGCAGGAGGAGTGGGACAAGGACAGGAACGAGTACGTCACGAAGGACGAGGTCGAGACGATCAATCAGGCGAGCGCGCTCTGGACGCGCCCGAAGAGCGAGATCACCGAAGAGCAGTACAAGGAGTTCTACAAGCACGTCAGCCATGACTTCGCCGAGCCGCTCGCATGGACGCACAGCCGCGTCGAGGGCCGCAGCGAATACACGCAGCTGCTGTTCATTCCGAAGGAGCCGCCGTTCGATCTGTGGGACCGCGAGCGGCGCGCCGGCATCAAGCTCTACGTCAAGCGCGTGTTCATCATGGACGATGCCGAGCAGCTGATGCCGGTGTATCTGCGCTTCGTGAAGGGCGTGATCGACTCGAACGACCTGCCGCTCAACGTGTCGCGCGAGATCCTCCAGGAGAGCCGCGACGTCAAGGCGATCCGCGAAGGCAGCACGAAGAAGGTGCTCGGGATGATCGAGGACCTCGCGACGAATCGGTCCGACGACTTCGCGAAGTTCTGGAAGTCCTTCGGGCAGGTGCTGAAGGAGGGCCTCGGCGAAGACCACGCGAACAAGGACCGCATCGCGAAGCTGGTCCGCTTCGCGTCGACGCTCGCCGACACCGAGGAGCAGACGGTGTCGCTGGCCGAGTACGTCGGCCGCATGAAGGAAGGCCAGGACAAGATCTACTACGTCACCGGCGAGTCGTTCACTGCGGCGAAGAACAGCCCGCACCTCGAGATCTTCCGCAAGAAAGGCGTCGAGGTGCTGATCCTCTCCGATCGCGTCGACGAATGGGCGCTCAGCTTCCTGACCGAATACGACGGCAAGGAGCTGGTCAGCGTCGCGAAGGGCGGGCTCGACCTCGGCTCGCTCGAGGACGAGGCGGAGAAGCAGGAGCAGGCGAAGGAGTCGGACGAATTCTCCGACGTGCTCAGCCGCATGAAGGCCTCGCTCGGCGATGCGGTCAAGGAAGTGCGCGTGACGATGCGCCTGACCGATTCGCCGTCGTGCCTGGTCGCCGACGAAGGCGAGATGAGCGGCAACCTGGCCCGCATGCTGAAGGCCGCGGGCCAGAAGGCGCCCGAGACGAAGCCGATCCTCGAGATCAACCCGCACCACGGGCTCGTGATGAAGCTGAAGGC
>CAXTDA010000561.1:0-2620 GCA_964242935.1 uncultured Burkholderiaceae bacterium
CTGGGGGGGGGCGGGCGGGGGGCGGGCCGGGGGGGGGGGGGGGGGGGGCGGTGGGCCGGGCCCCCCGCCGACGCCGGCGTTGTGGATCGCGATGTCGAAGTCGACCGCCGCGATCGCCTTCGCAAACACCGGCCACTGATCGGCCGAGGTCACGTCGAGCCGGTGGACGACACAGCCGAGCCGCTTCAGCGCGGCTGCGTCGGCGTCGTTCCGGACCGTCGCATGCACCGTCGCGCCGTCGCCCCGGTACTGGCGCGCGAGCTCGTGGCCGATGCCACGCGATGCGCCGATGACAAGTACGGTCGAGGGCTTCTTCATCGCGTCGTCTCCGGCGTTTGCAACGTGCGCTTCATCAGTTCGGCGGCGAGGTAGAGCCGCGCCGGGATGCGATCGACGAGGACGTACTCGTCCGCGTTGGCATGCACGCCCGCACCGGGCAGGCCCATCGACTCGACGACGGCCTTGCTCGTGACCGCGGCGTACGCGGCATCGGTCCCGCCACCGCCGCCTTCCGACTCGTCGAGCTCGAGGCCGATCTCGCGGTAGATGGCCTGCGCGAGGCGAACGATCCGGCGCGCGCCGTCGGTCGGCACCAGCGGCGGCCGGCCGCGCGAGACGAACACGTCGAGCTTCGCGTCCGCGAGGCGCCGGTGTGCGACCCGCTCGCGCAACCGCTCGAGCGCGTCGTCGAGGTCCGCGACGCGCCGGTAGCGGACGTCGGCCTCGACGGTCGCGCGGTCCGGGATGACGTTCGCGACGTCGCCGGCCCGCGTCACGGTCCAGTTGAAGCGGAGACCCTTCGCGCGGTCGTCGATGTCCTGCGTGCGCAGCACGAGGTCGGCCGCCTCGACCAGCGCGTTGACGCCGCGCTCGGGCGCGACCCCGGCATGCGATGCCTTGCCGGTCACCGTCACGACGACCCGCACGATGCCCGATGTGCCGGTGCGGATGGCCTCGCGCTCGATGCCGGTCCCCTCGAACGACAGCACCGCGTCGCTGTCGGCCGCGAGCGACTGGATCAGCTCGCGCGAGCCGGGCGAGCCGCGCTCCTCGTCGGCGTTGAACAGCACCGTGATCCGCGCATAGTCGGCGAAGCCCTGCGCGTCGAGCAGCCGCAACGCATGCAGCACGACGGCGATGCCGGCCTTGTCGTCGGCGATGCCGACGCCGTAGGCCTTGTTGCCGTCGATCCGGAACGGCTGTTTCGCAGCCGTGCCGTCGAGATAGACGGTGTCCATGTGCGCGAGCAGCAGCAGCTTTCGCGTGCCGCGGCCGTCGCGTCGCGCGACCAGGTTGATGCCGGCCGACGGTCGCGCGTCGACGCGCTCGGTCGTGAAGCCGAGCGCCCGCAGGCGCGGCTCGGCGACGTCGGCGACGCGGCGGACGCCGTCGCCGTTCAACGTGCCGGAGTCGAACGACACCAGCGCCTTCAGCGTTTCGAGCGTCGCGGCCTGCTCGGCCTTCGCGGCGGCGAAAAGCGCGTCGTCGGCCGCGCGTGCGCCGCCGGAAGCGACCAGCGCCGCGGCCACCGCGACCTTCGCCGCGCGGACGAACGCTCGTCTCATCGTCGAGCGATGCCGGACGGCGTCGTCAGGCGAGCTCGACCGCCATCGCCGTCGCCTCGCCGCCGCCGATGCAGAGCGACGCGACGCCCTTCGTGCCGCCGGTCTTCTTCAACGCGTTGATCAGCGACACGACGATGCGGGCGCCCGACGCGCCGATCGGATGACCGAGCGCGCAGGCGCCGCCGTGCACGTTGACCTTCTCGTGCGGGATGCCGTGCTCGCGCATCGCCGCCATCGGCACGACCGCGAAGGCCTCGTTGATCTCGAACAGGTCGACGTCCGCGGTGGTCCAGCCGACCTGGTCGTAGAGCTTCTGGATCGCGCCCACCGGCGCCGTCGTGAACTCGGCCGGCATCTTCGCGTTCGTCGTGTGGCCGAGGACGCGGGCCAGTGGCGTCACGCCCATCGACTTCGCGGTCGACTCGCGCATCATCACCAGCGCGGCCGCGCCGTCGTTGATCGAGCTCGAGCTCGCCGCGGTGATCGTCCCGTCCTTCTTGAACGCGGGCTTGAGGGTCGGGATCTTGTCGAGGCGCGCCTTCCGCGGTCCCTCGTCGCTGTCGATGACGGTGTCCTCGCGCTTGCCACGGATCGTCACCGGCGCGATCTCGTCGTCGAACGTGCCGGCGGCGGCGGCCGCCTGCGCGCGCTTGACCGACGTCGTCGCGAAGTGGTCCTGCTCCTCGCGCGTGAACGCGTACTGCGTCGCGCAGTCCTCCCCGAACGTGCCCATCGAGCGGCGCGTCCCGTCGGGCGCGATGTCGTACGCATCCTCGAGTCCGTCCATCATCATGTGGTCGTAGACCGCGCCCTGCCCCATCCGGTAGCCGCCGCGCGCCTTCGTCAGCAGGTACGGCGCGTTCGTCATCGACTCCATGCCGCCCGCGACGATGACGTCGGCGCTGCCGGCCTTCAGCGCGTCGTACGCGTACATCGCCGCGCGCATGCCCGAGCCGCACATCTTGTTGACGGTGGTGCAGCCGACGCCGACGGGCAGGCCGGCGCCGAGCGCCGCCTGGCGCGCGGGCGCCTGCCCCTGGCCGGCCGGCAGCACG
>CAXTDA010000562.1:0-2384 GCA_964242935.1 uncultured Burkholderiaceae bacterium
CGCGGGACCCCTGGCCGCGGCGATCGCCGGTGCCGGCGCGGGCGGGGCGGGCGGTACGCTGATCGGCGCGCTGATCGGATGGGGCATGCCGGAAGAGCGAGTCAAGGAATACGACGAAGGCGTCAAGAAGGGCGGGATCCTAATGGGCGTCCACGCGAAGAACGACGACGACGCGACGCACTTCGAAGACCAGTGGCGTACCAGCGGCGGCACGCAGGTCTACCGCTGACGTTCGACGACGGCGCGTATGCGCCGTCGTCGTCGAACGGGGTCGACGTGACGCGCGGCGTCGCTCAGACGCGCAACTTCTCGGGCGTCAGCGTCTCCTCGTCAGGATCGACCTGGATATCGAGTACCGAAACGCCGGGCGTCGCGAGCCAGGACTGGATCACCGGATTCAACTCGCTCTCCCTGGACGCACGGAAGCCTTTGGCGCCGAACGCATCGGCGACGGCCGCGAAATCGATGTGGGACAAGCTGCAGCCGAATTCCGGATTGCCGAGTTCCCGTTGCTCGAGCTTCACTTCGCCGAAGGCGTCGTTGTTCAGCACCATGACCTTGACATTGCATCGGTACTGGACTGCCGTCGCGAGCTCGGCCATCAGCATGGCCAATCCGCCATCGCCGACGACCGCGATCGACGTTCGATCCGGGAACGCGAGCGCCGCCGCGATCGCGATCGGCAGGCCCGACGCCATCGAGACCAGGGTGCCGGTCCCGCTCCACCGCTGCTTTTCGCGGATCCGGATGAAGCGAGCCGCGAAATGGGTATTGGCCCCGGCGTCCATGCTGAACACGGCGGTGTCGGGCGCCAGGTCGCTCAACGCGCGGATCGCGGTCTGCGGCCGAAGCAGCGGACCCTTCTGCGTGGAGGCGATCCGCCCCAGAAGATCGTTCCAGTCGACCATCCGACGCCTGGCACCGTCCAGGAACGAGCGATCCTGCTTGCGGATCAACAGCGGTTGCAGCGCCTCCAGCGTTGCCCTGACGTCTCCCGTCAGGCCGACTTCGACCGGAAACTTGAGCCCGATGTGGTCGGGCTTCATGTCCACCTGAACGCCCCGCGCCTGTCCCGGGCGGGGGTAGTAGTCGATCCACGGCATCATGCAACCGAGGATCAGCACGGTGTCGCAGTTGTGCATGGCCCAGGACGACGGCGCCGTTCCCAGGTGGCCGATGCCGCCGGTGGTCAGCGGGTCGTCGTCCGGCAGGAGCGCCTTCGCGAGATACGCCTTGGCGATCGGTGCGGCGAGCGTTTCCGCTGCGCGCCTCAACTCGGCCCGGGCCGGGAAACATCCCGATCCCGCGAGGATCGCCACCCGCCGACCCGCGTTGAGCACCGCCGCCGCCGCCTTCAGTTGGTCCGACGGCGGCGTACCGAGCGAGGGCGACCAGACAGACGACGTGCGGCCGCCGTGGTTCTCGACGGATGGTTTGTCCGCAGCGAGCTTCAACCCCTGGATGTCTTTCGGGAGCGTCAGATGGGCGACTCCCCTGCCGCCCATCGCCGCTCGACAAGCCCGGTTGACGAGCAGAAGCGCGTGGGCCGGGCCGTTGACCTGCTCGTCGAAGAGAGCGACATCCTCCATCAACTTGACGGTGTTGACCCCTTGCATGAAGCGCATGCCCTGCAGGTCGCGAAACGTCGACCCGGTGATCGCCAGCACCGGCGCATTGTCGTAGGCGGCGTCGTAGAGGCCGTTCATCAGATGGATCGCGCCGGGACCCGTCGTCGCCAGGCAGACGCCCAGCCGGCCCGTATGCTTGGCCATGCCGCTGGCCATGAACGCGGCGGACTCCTCGTGTCGCACGCCGACGAACCGGATGCGGTCCTGCCGCTTCCGCAGCGCTTCGACGATCGGGTTGATGCCGTCGCCGACGATGCCGAACACATGCGTCACGCCCCAGGCGACGAGGCCTTCGATCAGGATGTCCGAGGTGTTCTGCTCGGTCTGGGACGACGCCGTGAGCGGCGCCTTCTCTTCCTGATCGGCACCTTGTGCCGCAGCGACGGATCCTGCACCGGTCGCCACGCCGAGCACGCCGGCCAGCTGAAGGAAATCGCGTCGTTTCAGCGCCATGAGCGGGATTCCTTTGCATTGAACATCGCCGGGCTTTGTGTCGGCGGGCTCGAGGCCGCCTTCGTTCCTCAATCAGTATAAAAAGGCCCTCCTGAATTTCAAGTGAGTTGCCGGGCGTGCGGGCTCGTCTTCGCGGGATGGCCGCCACCGCGCGTTATGATGGCCTCGACCTTCCACCGATCCGATGCTCGACGATCCCCAAGACCCCCTGATCCAGCCCGGCGTCATTCCGCTGCACGCCGCGGCACCCGACCCGATCGTCGTTCCCGACCCGTCGACGGTGTTCGACGACCGCGCCCGCCC
>CAXTDA010000562.1:2399-2619 GCA_964242935.1 uncultured Burkholderiaceae bacterium
GGCGTTCTTCACCTTCATGGCGCATCTGTCGCGCGCCCAGCACGGGGGGGCGGCGACCCTCGTGCCGCGCGGCCTGCCGGATGCGGCGATGCTCGCGACCCGGCATTCGCACCGGATGCCGGTCCTGCCGGCCGGACTTGCCGAGCACGACCGTTCGTGGATCGCCGCGCTCCGCGCCGTGCTTGCGGCGAGCACGTCGGCCGACCGCGCCGGCGCGGTC
>CAXTDA010000563.1:0-2600 GCA_964242935.1 uncultured Burkholderiaceae bacterium
CTCGGCGTCGGGTGCTACCTGTTGCAGGAAGTCGGCGCCGAGCCGGAGCGCGCCGGTGCCGCCGAGCGCCTGGACCGTGACGACCCGCCCGTCGGCGATCACCTTCGCCGCTTCGCCGAACAGCAACTTCTGCGCGAGCAGGTTGTACGGCACGATGCCGTCGATCGGCAGGTAGCTTCGTGCCAGTGCCTTCGTGATCCGCTGGCTCTCGGCCTCGCGGACGGCGGCCAGGATCGGCACCCTGCCGTCGGCGTCCGTGTAGACGCCGACGCCGAGGTTGACCTTGTACGGCCGGTCGTCGGCGTTGAACAGTTCGGTCATTCCCAGGATCGGATCCTTGGGGGCCAGTGCGACGCTCTCGAACGGTGAGGCGATCATCGGATGGGTTCGCAATGAAGTGGACCGGCGAAGGACGGCAATATCTTGTAACGGCTGGACCCGGGCGCCGGTTTCGAAAAGACTGGATTCGAACGGTCGATCGGCGTCATAATGCGGGCTCGATGACGCAGCGCACCAACGAGTTTCGTGGCGCGCGCCGCGAACTCCTTGCGGTGCCGTTCCGCGCACCGCAACCGCTCAAATCCTAGCATGGTCGCCACCCTCGCTCCGCGGCAGAACGACACCGAGCTGGTGTCCTTTGCTGGCAGTCCGTTTCAGCTTTTCCAGCCGTTCGCCCCGGCCGGGGACCAGCCGCAGGCGATCGACAAGCTGGTCGAGGGCCTGGAGGACGGGCTTGCGTTCCAGACGCTGCTCGGCGTCACCGGCTCGGGCAAGACGTACACGATGGCGAACGTGATCGCGCGCGCCGGCCGGCCCGCGCTCGTCCTGGCACCGAACAAGACGCTCGCCGCGCAGCTCTATTCGGAATTCCGCGAGTTCTTCCCGAACAACGCGGTCGAATACTTCGTCAGCTATTACGACTATTACCAGCCCGAGGCCTACGTCCCGCAGCGCGACCTGTTCATCGAGAAGGACTCGTCGATCAACGAGCACATCGAGCAGATGCGGCTGTCGGCGACGAAGTCGCTGATGGAGCGGCGCGACGTCGTCATCGTCGGGACCGTGTCGACGATCTACGGCATCGGCAATCCGAACGAGTACCACAAGATGATCCTGACGCTGCGCGTCAAGGACAAGCTGAGCCAGCGCGACATCATCGGCCGGTTGATCCAGATGCAGTACCAGCGGAACGAGGTCGACTTCGGGCGCGGCACGTTCCGCGTCCGCGGCGACGTCATCGACGTGTTCCCGGCCGAGCACGCCGAGCTCGCGGTCCGCATCGAGTTGTTCGACGACGAGATCGAGAGCATGCAGCTCTTCGACCCGCTGACCGGGCGGGTCCGCCAGAAGATTCCGCGCTTCACGATCTATCCGGGCTCGCACTACGTCACGCAGCGCGGCACCGTGGTCAACGCGATCGAGACGATCAAGGCCGAGTTGCGCGAGCGGCTCGACTGGTTCTACAAGGAGAACCGGCTCGTCGAGGCGCAGCGCCTCGAGCAGCGCACGCGCTTCGACCTCGAGATGATGACCGAGGTCGGGCACTGCAAGGGCATCGAGAACTACTCGCGTCACCTGTCGGGATCGGCGCCGGGCCAGCCGCCGTCGACGCTGATCGACTACCTGCCCGACGACTCGCTGATCTTCTTCGACGAGAGCCACGGGCTGATCGGCCAGTTGAACGGGATGTTCCGCGGCGACCGCGCGCGAAAGCAGAACCTGGTCGATTACGGTTTCCGCCTGCCGTCGGCGCTCGACAACCGGCCGCTCAAGTTCGACGAGTTCGAGGGCAAGGTCCGGCAGGGCATCTTCGTGTCGGCGACGCCGGCCGAGTACGAGAACACGCACGCGGGACAGGTCGTCGAACAGCTCGTGCGGCCGACCGGCCTGATCGATCCGCGCATCGAGGTGCGGCCGGCGAGCACGCAGGTCGACGACGTGCTGTCGGAGATCAACCTGCGCGTGGCGAAGGGCGAACGCGTCCTCGTCACGACGTTGACGAAGCGGATGGCCGAGCAGCTCACCGACTATCTCGGCGAGCACGGGGTCAAGGTCCGCTACCTGCACTCGGACATCGAGACGGTCGAGCGCGCGGAGATCATCCGCGACCTGCGGCTCGGGATCTTCGACGTGCTGGTCGGCATCAACCTGCTGCGTGAAGGCCTCGACATCCCGGAGGTTTCGCTGGTCGCCATCCTCGACGCCGACAAGGAAGGGTTCCTGCGCGCCGAGCGTTCGCTGATCCAGACGATCGGCCGGGCCGCCCGCAACATCAACGGCACGGCGATCCTCTACGGCGATTCGATCACCGACTCGATGCGGCGGGCGATCGACGAGACCGACCGCCGGCGCGCGAAGCAGATCGCGTTCAACGCCGAGAACGGCATCGAGCCGCGCGGCGTGATCAAGCAGGTCCGCGACATGATCGATGGCGTCTACGACGCGACGTCGGCCAAGACGGATCTGAAGGCGGCGCAGGAAAAGGCGCGCTACGGCGCGATGGACGAGAAGCACCTCGCCCGCGAGATCAAGCGGCTCGAGAAGGCGATGCTCGACCACGCGCGCAACTTGGAATTCGAAGAGGCGGCTCGATCTAGGGA
>CAXTDA010000564.1:0-2563 GCA_964242935.1 uncultured Burkholderiaceae bacterium
GCCGGGTCGAGCACGAACACGAACGGCACGAGGAACGCCGGCAGCGTGTACTTCCACGACTGCAGCGTCGTCTTGTACGGATCGCCGCCGGTGATCGCCGCGGCCGCGAACGGCGACAGCGCGGTCGGCGGCGACACCTCGGACAGCACCGCGTAGTAGAAGATGAACATGTGCGCGGCGAAGTCGGGGACGCCGAGCTTGATCAGCGCAGGCGCCGCGATCACCGCGCAGATGATGTAGCTCGCGGTGACCGGCACCGCGAGCCCGATGATCCACACGATCAGCGACGTGTAGAGCGCGGTCAGCAGCAGGTTGCCGCCCGCATAGTCGATCACGATCGAGCTGAACTTGAGGCCGAGGCCGGTCTTCGCGACGACGCCGACGATGAGGCCAGCCGCGGCGCAGGTCGCGGCCACGTTCAGCATCTGCCGCGACCCGTCGGACAACGCGGCGATCAGGCGGCGCGGCCCGAGCGCGGTGTCGCGGCGGATGAAGCTGACGGCGAACGTCACGACCGTCGCCCAGAACACCGCGAGGATCGACGAGAAGCCGAGCAGCATGAACGCGACGATCGAGATCAGCGACAGGAAGTGGTACCAGTACGCGCGCGTCAGTTGCCACAGCGTCTGCGCGCCCTCGACGATCACGTTCGGCATGCCGAACTTCCGCGTGTCGATCTCGACCATCAGGAACAGCGACAGGTAGTAGAGACACGTCGGGATGGCCGCCATCAGCATGACGTCGAAGTAGCTCATCTTCAGGAACTCGGCGATCAGGAACGCCGCGGCGCCGAGCACCGGCGGCGAGATGATCGCGCCGAGTCCGCCGGCCGCGAGCAGTCCGCCGGCCGCGTCCTTGCCGTAGCCGGCGCGCATCAGCATCGGCCACGCGACGGTGCCGATCGTGACCGTCGTCGCGACGCCCGACCCCGACGGGCCGCCGAGCAGGAACGACGCGAGCACGACGGTGCGCCCGGCGCCCGCGGGCTTCCCGCCCATCGCGGCGAACGAGAAGTCGAGATAGAACTTGCCGGCGCCCGAGTGCTGCAGGAACGCGCCGTAGATCGTGAACAGGATGATCAGCGTCGACGACACGTCGATCGCGGTGCCGAAGATTCCTTCGAGCGTCTGGAACATGAAGCCCGACAGGCTCGACAGGTCGTAGCCGCGATGGGTCCACTGGCCGGGCAGCCACGGCCCGAGGAACGCGTACGCGATGAAGCAGCAGACGACGGCCGGCATCACCCAGCCGGACGTGCGTCGCGCCGCCTCGAGGACGAGCACGATCAGCGCGGTGCCGAAGAAGAGATCCCAGCGGTCGGGACCGGTGTTGCGGTCCCAGACGTCGTCGCCGCCGAGCAGCAGGTACGCGATCGTCGCGACGCCGAGCGCGGCGAGTGCGACGTCCCAGATCATGAGCCGGTTGCGAAAGCGTGCGGCGACCGGGAACAGCAGGAACACGAGCAGCAGCATGAAGCCGACGTGCACCGGCCGGAGCGTCTGCGTCGGCACGATCGCGACCGCCGCGTACAGGTGGAAGACGGACATCGTGACGAGCAGCACCGTCGCGACACGGGCGAGCCAGCCGCGATAGCGGCTGACGGCACCCTCGTCTTCCTCGATGTACGCCTCGGCCTTCCGGAGCGCCGCTTCCGAAACTTCAGCCGAGACCTCGACCTCGACGACCGCGGGCTGCGTCACTTGACCTTGATGCCGTGCTCGTCGTAGTACTTCTTCGCGCCCGGATGGAAGGGCAGCGGCGACGCGACGGCCTGGTTCTCGAGCGCCATCGCCTCGGCGTCGCGATGGACGGCGATCAGATCGCTCTTCTTCTCGAACAGCGTCTTGACGATGTTGTAGGCCATCTGGTCGCTCATCCGGTCGTCGGTGACGAGCAGGTTCCACACGTCGACGTTGCTGGTCGGCGTGTCCTGCCCGCTGTAGGCCTTCGCAGGGATCGTGCCCTTGACGTAGAGCGGCCCGTACTTCCTGTTCATCGCGTCGGCCGCGTCGCCGTGGTCGAGCAGCCTGATCTTCACGCCGGGCGTCGCGGCGAGATCGGTGAGCGCGGCGGTCGGCACGCCGCCCGACCAGATCAGCGCGTCGATCTTCCGGTCCTTGATCGCGTTGACCGACTCGGCGACCGACAGCCGCTCGCGCCTGATGTCCTTGTCCTTGTCGATGCCGAGCGCGTCGAGCATGCGGAACGCCATCACCTCCGTGCCGCTGCCCGGCGACCCGGTCGACACGCGCTTGCCCTTCAGGTCGGCGAGCTTCGCGATGCCGGTGCCCTCGATCGTCACGACGTGCAGGCGGTTCGGGTACAGCACGATCAGCGTGCGCGTGTTGACCTTCGCGTCCTTGAACTTGTCGACGCCCTGCAGCGCGTCGTAGCCGCTGTCGGCCATCGTGAAGCCGACCTCGGACTTGCCGGAGCCGATCAGCTTCAGGTTGTCGACCGACCCGCCGGTGACTTCGGCGGTGGCCTGGAGGCCCGGCACCGACTTCGACAGGATGTTCGCCATGCCGCCGCCGAGCGGGTAGTAGACCCCGCCGGTGCCGCC
>CAXTDA010000565.1:0-2563 GCA_964242935.1 uncultured Burkholderiaceae bacterium
GGAGACAAAGAGGCTGTCCCCGGTTACCGAAGCGCTCGAGTCGATCGCGAGATCGCCTGCGCTGAGATTGACCGTTTTGCCGGTGGTGCTGCCGGTCAGGCGCAGCAGCTGCGGCGTCGAGAAGCTCAGCTCGCCGGCGGCGCTGGCGCGGTTGATCGTGAGCGGCCCGTCCGCGGAGACGATGCCGGCCTGCGTCGCGTCGAGCGCGGTGACCGTCAGCGCACCGGGCGCGCGCAGCGTCACCTGCGTGCCGGACGCGGTGACGCCCCGGTCGGCGGACAGGCTGTCGACCGAGATGTCGGCGTTGCGGCTGGTGAGCGAGACGACGAACGGCGCGGACGCACTGGCGATGCGCTGAGAGCCGTCGGTCGTCACCCGGATGTTCGACCCGTCGCCGCCGTCGTCGACGCCGCCGGTAAAGGTGCCGCGCAGACCCTGCGCGGTCAGGGACCCGGCGCGGATCGACAGGTCGTCGTCCGCGTCGACGCCGGCCCCATCGCCGTCCCGGACGATGCGTCGGTCGGCGCGCACGGCGATCATGACGTCGTCGGCGAGGTCGATCAGCTGCATCGCGCTCTGGATCAGGTGATAGCCGTCGGGGCGACGGCCCACCACGTGCAGGAACAGGTTCAGCTTCGCCGGCGCCGCGAAGCGATGCACGCTTCCGTTCAGGGGTCGCTCCGCCGGTCGACGACCAGCCGCATCTCGATCTCGGCCGGCGGGCCGGGATACGCGAGGTCGACGCGCCGCGGCGGCGCGCCGGGCACCGCGTCGTCGCCGGGTACGAAGCGGATCGTCCAGCCGTCCTGGCGGAGCCGCCCGTCGTCGAGCGTCGCCGCCGGGCTGCCGTCGTCGGGCCGACCGTCTAGCCACGACCGGAGGCCCTTCAGCGGCACGGTCCAGCCGAGCGTCTGCTCGGTCAGCGCGTCGGGCGTTGCACCGACGACCCGGCGGCCGTCGCGGAAGGTGATCGACGAGCGCCGCGGGTCGGAGCGGATCAGCGCCACCGTCTGCCCGAGCGGGTCGAGGAGGCCGAGCTCGACCGCGTCGGCGTCGGCCGTCCACACGAAGCGCCCCGACAGCGACTCCTCCTTCGACGTCTCGAGGTCCTTGTAGCGGACCGACAGCCGACCCTCGATGGTGCGGCCTTCGGCGGCGCGATCGAGCGCGTGGTCGGGGACCGATGCGCAGGCGGCGACGGCCAGCAACCCCGCAACGACGACCGCGCGGGTCGTCGTAGCGGGCGAAAAGAACACTAGCGCTTGCCCATCTGCACGTTGAAACGCGCGAGCGTCTGCTGCAGCACGACGTTCTGCGGCTCCTTCGCGCTCGCCTCGCGCCACGTCCGCTCCGCATCGGCCGGCCGTCCGCTCACCCACAGCACCTCGCCGAGATGCACGCCGATCTCGGCGTCGTTTCGCAGCTTGTAGGCGCGTTCGAGGCTCGTCAGCGCGTCGCCGTGGTTGCCGAGTCGGTACTGCACCCAGCCGAGACTGTCGAGGATCGACGCGTCGTCCGGCGACAGCGCGTTCGCCTTCTCGATCAGCACCTTCGCCTCGTCGAGGCGCTCGTTCCGATCGGCGAGCGTGTAGCCGAGCGCGTTGTACGCCTGCGCGTTGTCCGGGCGAACGCGGATCACCGACCGCATCGCGCTCTCGAGCACGTCGAAGCGCCCGAGCTTCTCGGCCGTCATCCCGTAGTCGTAGAGCAGCTCGGGATTGTTCGGCGTCTTCTCGATCGCGGTGCCGAGGAAGTCGAACGCGGCCTGGTTCTGGTCGGCGTCGCGCAGCATCTGCGCCTCCGCGAGCATCAGTTGCGTCGCCTGCGCCGGCGTCGCCGCCGGCAGCGCGTGGAGCTCGGTCCGCGCGACGTCGAGCTTTCCCTGGCGCGCGAGGATCAGCGCGCGGCGGATGCGGGCGTTCGCGAAGTCGCTTCCCGGTCCGACCTTCGCGAGCCAGTCGAGCGCGCGCGGGTAGTCCTTCGCATCCTCGGCGATCTGCGCGAGGTACAGATAAGCGCGATCGGGGCCGCGCCCCGGGCCGTTCGTGTCGTCGGCCGTGTCCGGGACCTCGGCGGCGTCTCCGTCGTCGTCGGACGCGACGGCGGGGACGACCGCGGGGGCCCCGCCTTTCGCCTTCTTCGGCGTCTGCAGGTCGACGAAGTGCCGGAAATAGGCTTCGGCGTCCTTCGGCCGGTTGGCCTGGTAGGCGAGAAGGCCGATCGTGTAGATCGTCTCGGGCGTGTTGGCCGCATCCTTCCGCACCCGGGCGAGCTGGGCGGCGGTCTCGTCGAAGCGCTTCTCGCCGTTCAGGAAGCGGGCGTAGCCGAGGCGGATCGGCACCGACTTCGGGTTGCGGGCGAGGAAGCCCGACAGCACCGCGTCGGCTTCCTTCGGCGCGTCGAATTGCTGGAACTGCGCCAGCATCAGCGTCGCCGGTTCCGAATCGGGTTGCAGCTTGACGGCGATCCGGGCCTCGTCGACGGCCGGCGGCCGGGCGCCGGCCGCCCGCCCCCCCCCCCCCCCCCCCCGCGGCAGGGTCGCCCGATACCCCTCTGGCCTACA
>CAXTDA010000566.1:0-2562 GCA_964242935.1 uncultured Burkholderiaceae bacterium
GCGCGGGGGGCGGCTCCGGGGGGGGGGGTGTTGACCCCCCCCCGCCGGTGCGCCCCGGCCGACGGAGCCGCGGCGGCCCGCGACACGACGCGCGGCGCGGGGCTCCTCTTGGCGGGGGACGTCTGGATCTTCTTGGAAGGCGACATAGGATTCCTGGCTGTTGACGACACGCCGTCCGGCGGGCGAACCGCCCCGGCCGACAGGCATTGCACATGGGGCCGCGTCGGCGCGTTTCCACCCGCGCTTCCGTCCGTTCCGCGCCGGGTGGCGCGCGATCGGGGCCGGGCCGGGCGATCGACCGCGCCGCCGGGTCGGGTCGATTCAGTCGGGGAGCGGCTCACGCTGAAAAGGGCTGGCGACGAAATGGATTCTGGACGTTTCGGGGCGATTTTCGGGTGGCGGCCGGAAGGAACAGCGGCGCTGGCGCTTCGGGCGGCAAACCGCGCATCTTAACAGCCGGCGGACCTCTTTTCCAGCGCTGCATGCGATTCCGCCGCCCGACCGCGGTCGGTCACGCCTCGCGAAGCAAGCGGCTCTGCTCGTCGACCAGCCGGCGATAGGCCGCGAGGTTGTCGGGGTCGTGGAGGCCGACCTGCGCGATGCGCTCGAGTTCGCCGCGGATCGCGTGCCCGCGCATGCGCCGGATCGTGTCGCGGAGCTCCTGGGCCTTCGCGTCCCGTCGCTCGCCGCGGCGGACCGCATCGACCGCCTCCCTGTCGTCGTCCACGCCGTCGTCGTGAACCCGCGAGGACGTCATCAGCAGATCGCGCTTGTACTCGTCGACCGCGAGGACGCCCTGCATCAGCGCTTCATAGATTTCCCCGTTCGGCGACTCGCGCAACGCGTCCGACATCGCGATGAAGTCGACCTCGTGACCCTGCGCTTTCGCGGCCTCGACGGTTTCGGTGATCAGATCGCGGGCGTCGCCGGCGGCTTCGTCGAGTGTCGCGAGGTCCGACGCCGTGAGACCGTGCGCGAGCGCGGGGTACATGATCAGCGCGGTCAACGCGCGCTCGGCGAGGCCCTGCGGCGGCTTTCGCTCGATCCGTCGCGGCCGCAACCGGCGCTGTGCCGAAGTCTGCGCGATCTGGAACGAGTCGAGGATCTCCTCGGTGCTCGCCCCGGTCTTCGTCGCGAGCGCGCGCACGAGTTGCATGCGCAGCGCGCCGGCCGGCAGCGCCTTCACCAGCGGCCGCGCGTCGAAGAGCGCCTTCGCCCGTCCCTCGGCGTTCCGCAGGTCGTTGACGCGCGCCAGCTCCCGAAGGACGTACTCGGACAGCGGCAGCGCGCCCTTCGCGAGTGCGAGGAAGCCGTCGCGCCCGTGTGCCCGCACGTAGCTGTCCGGGTCGTGTTCATCGGGCAGGAACAGGAACGCGAGCGCCTTCTCGTCGGTCGCGAACGGCAGGGACGCCTCGAGCGCCCGCCACGCCGCCTTCTGACCGGCGGCGTCGCCGTCGAAGCTGAACGTCACGCGATCGGTCTGCCTGAGCAGCTTCTGCACGTGGTTCGGCGTGCATGCGGTCCCGAGCGTCGCCACCGCGTTGCCGACACCGAGCTGCGCGAGCGCGACGACGTCCATGTAGCCCTCGACGACCAGCGCGAAGCCGGCCTCGCGGATCGCCTGCCGCGCTTCGAAGAGGCCGTACAGTTCCTGTCCCTTCTGGAAGACCGGCGTCTCCGGCGAGTTCAGGTATTTCGGCTCGCCGTCGTCGATCACGCGACCGCCGAAGCCGATCACCCGGCCGCGCGTGTTGCGGATCGGAAACATCACGCGGTCGCGGAAGCGATCGTAGACGCGCGCT
This sequence comes from uncultured Burkholderiaceae bacterium, assembly GCA_964242935.1. Classification (GTDB taxonomy): domain Bacteria; phylum Pseudomonadota; class Gammaproteobacteria; order Burkholderiales; family Burkholderiaceae_D; genus CAHJXF01. Next base: position 1,803 of record CAXTDA010000566.1, read on the forward strand.
GCCGCCCGCTCGTCGCCGTCCGCGTCGGCATCGACCTTCGCGATGACGAGGCCGGCCTCGACCAGCAGCGGGTTGCGGTAATCGTCGAACGCGGACTCGAGCGCGTTCCACCCTTCCGGGGCGTACCCGAGGCCGAAGCGCCCGGCGACCTCGCCGGTCAACCCGCGCTGCTTCAGGTAGTCGATCGCGCGCGGCGCGGCGCGAAGCGCGTTCCGGTAGAACGTCGCCGCGACTTCGAGCGCATCGACCAGGACCGTCGCGGGCGACCGCGTCGGATCGTAGGCTTCGGAACCATCGCCGCCCTGGGAACTCCCGCCGTCGATTCCCGGTTGACGGGTGTCCGGCACTGTCATGCCGACCGACTGCGCGAGCTCGCGGACCGCTTCGGGGAACGTCAGGCCGCTGTATTCGATGAGGAAGCCGAGCGCCGTCCCGTGCGCGCCGCAGCCGAAGCAGTGATAGAACTGCTTCGTCGGGCTGACCGAGAACGACGGGGACTTCTCCTGATGGAACGGGCAGAGCCCCATGAAGTTGGCGCCGCCCTTCCGCAACTTGACGTGACGGCCGACGATGTCGACGACGTCGACCCGCTGCAGCAGGTCGTCGATGAACGACTGCGGAATCATCGCGGCGCGGGTCGGCCGGTCGAGGTCAGGAGGACAGCGCGGCCTTTACCAGCCCCGACACGCGCGTCATGTCGGCCCGGCCGGCGAGGCGCGGCTTCAGGTCCGCCATCACCTTGCCCATCGCCTGCGGCCCG
>CAXTDA010000567.1:0-2561 GCA_964242935.1 uncultured Burkholderiaceae bacterium
CGTTCGAACGCATGGACGCCCGGGTCAACCTGCTCGACTTCGACGCCGACGCGATGAGCGCCTGGTGTCTCGCGCACGGCGAGAAGGCGTTCCGCGGCACGCAGCTCCTGCAGTGGATCCACCGTGCCGGGGTCGCCGAGTTCCCGGCGATGACGACCCTCGCGCGCGGTTTCCGCGACACGTTGTCGGCGACCGCCGAGGTCCGCGAGCCGTCCGTACTGTCCGACCGCACGTCGGAGGACGGGACGCGGAAGTGGCTGCTCGACGCGGGGCAGGGCAACGCGGTGGAGACGGTGTTCATTCCCGAGACCCATCGCGGCACGCTCTGCATCTCGACGCAGGCCGGGTGCGCCGTCAACTGCCGCTTCTGCTCTACCGGGAAGCAGGGCTTCGCCCGCAACCTCACGACCGGCGAGATCGTCGGCCAGCTGTGGCTCGCGAACCGCAGGCTTGGCGCGGTCGCCGCGTCGGGCGACGAGAACGGCCAGCGGGTGATCAGCAACGTCGTGATGATGGGAATGGGCGAGCCGCTGTTGAACTACCAGCCGACGCTTGCGGCGCTGCGCCTGATGCTGGACGACAACGCGTACGGACTGTCGCGGCGGCGCGTGACGCTGTCGACGTCGGGCGTCGTGCCGATGATGGACCGTCTGCGCGACGATTGCCCGGTGGCGCTGGCCGTCTCGCTGCACGCGTCGAACGACGCGCTCCGCGACGACCTCGTGCCGCTGAACCGCAAGTATCCGTTGCGCGAGCTGCTGGCCGCGTGCAACCGCTATCTCGAACGCGCCCCGCGCGACTTCATCACGTTCGAATACGTGATGCTGGACGGTGTCAACGACGGCGTCGCTCATGCGCGTGAGCTCGTCGCGCTGGTCCGCGATACGCCGTGCAAGTTCAACCTGATCCCGTTCAACGCGTTTCCCGGATCGGGCCTGACGGGTTCGCCGCGGTCGCGCATCCGGGCCTTCGGCGACGTGCTGTTGCAGGCCGGCATCGTGACGACGATCCGGAAGACGCGCGGCGACGACATCGACGCGGCCTGCGGACAGCTGGCCGGCGCGGTCCGCGACCGGACGCGGCTCGCCGAACGCGGGACCCGCGTCGTGCCGCTGGTGCCGGCCGCGGCGACGGAGCGGGCGTGAACGTGGGGCTGCGTCGCTGCGTGCTGGCCGCCGCCGGATGCGTCGCGGTCGGTCTGTCGGCGTGCTCGACCACGACCACCAGCACGCCGTCCACGAACACCGGCGCGTCCAACGTCGACGTCCAGAAGCGCGACGCCGGTCCGGCCGACAACCGGAAGCGCGCGAACATCCGGCTGCAGCTCGCGGTCGGCTATTACCAGGACGGCAAGTTCGCGACGGCGCTCGACGAGCTGAAGCAGGCGCTGACGCTCGACCCGAACTATGCGGACGCGCATACCGTGCTCGCGCTGGTGTACACGGAGCTGCATCAGGACGACCTGGCCGAGCAGAGCTTCCAGCGCGCCCTGCAGCTCGAACCGGCGAATTCGGACCTCAACAACAACTACGGCTGGTACCTCTGCCAGCACGGCCGCGAACGCGAGTCGCTCAAGTACTTCGACACGGCGCTGAAGAATCCGCTGTATCCGCAGAAGGCGAAGCCGCTGCAGAACAGCGGCGTCTGCGCGGCGAAGATGGGCGACGCCGCCGCCGCGGAGGATTTCTTCCGGCGTTCGTTCGAGATCGACCCGACCGGCGCCGTGTCGGCCTACAACCTCGCGTCGATCTACTACGACCGGAAGGACTTCCCGCGGGCCCGCTTCTATGTCGCGCAGGTCAACAACAGCCCGACGCCGAGCGCGCAGAGCCTCTGGCTCGGCATCCGCATCGAGCGGCGGCTCGGCAACCGGACGAACCAGATCGCCCTCGAGAGTCAGCTCGAGCGTCTCTTCGCCGACTCGCGCGAAGCGCAGCTGCAGAAGCGCGGCAACTACGGCGACTGACCGGCTCGCCGCCGCGGCGCTGCGGCGGCCTTACCCCGAAACATCGCATGGAACCAACTGACACGACTGCCGCAGCGACCGGTGCAGGTCCCGCGAAGGAGGGGGTCGGCGCGATGCTGCGCGCCCGTCGCGTCGAGCTCGGCCTGTCGCATGCGGACGTTGCGCACATGGTCAAGCTGCCGCCGCGGCGCATCGACGCGATGGAGCAGGAGCGGTGGGACGAGCTGCCGGACGGCCCCTACCTGCGCGGCTTCCTCCGCAACATCGCGCGCGCGCTCGACCTCGACGCGGCGACGCTGATCGCCGGCGTGGACGCGTCGCAGGTGCGCCCGGGCACGTCGGACGCCGGACTGGTGCGACCGGGCGTGACGAACGTCACGTTGCCGCGCCGCAGCGGTCCGGTCGACGACCGGCGGAGCGGCAAGGCACTGTATGGTGCGTTCGTGTTCGCGCTGGTCGCCGCGCTGATCGCGTGGTCCGGTACCGACTCGTTCGATCGGACGGTTGTGGCGGTGCGGGGGATGATCGACCGGCCGGCCGAGGTCGCCACCGCTTCGCCGGCGCGGCTGCCGGATGCGACGAAGTCGCCGGAAGC
>CAXTDA010000568.1:0-2558 GCA_964242935.1 uncultured Burkholderiaceae bacterium
CTGTTCCTGCAGTTGCGTCGTGCCGAATTTCTGCTGGTCGAGCAGGTCGTAGCCCTGCGTGGCGCCCTTCGGGACGCCCTGCGCGGCGAGCTTCATCCTGAGCTCCGAGACCAGGCTCGCCGGCACCATCAGCGACCCGCCGCCGTCGTTCAACCGGTACGGCACGTTCATCTGCGTCAGCGCCGCGATGACGGCGCCATTGTCCTTGTCGCCGAGCTCCCGGAACAGCACGCGATAGTCCGGCGTCTGCAACCAGGTCCACGCGCCGACGAGGCTGCCCACGACCGCCAGCACCGCGATGACGATGCTCGCCATCTGCGGAGCGGGGAGTGCGGTGAAGCGTTTGAGCGCGTCCATGCGGTGGTCGGGGCGGCAGCGTGGAGGAGCGGCGATTATCGAAAGCCCGGCCCCGCGACGATCGCGCGAATAGCCGGGCTTTTCGATGGCAGTTCCGGACAGGCCGGCGCAGCCGACGGTCGTCGGTCGTGCGTTCGTGGCAACGGGCGAACAGACGGCGCTTGGCGACGCTGTTCGGCGCTTCGCGCGGCGCACCGGGCTCTTACCCTGGGGGTCCGGATCAGGAGACCGCGATGGAGATCGGAAAGATCGCAATGCCCGCCGCGAACGCGCTCGATCGGATCGCCGGCGCCGCGTTCGGCGCGACACGAGAGACGCCGGGCAGCGTGTCGGGCAGCGACTTCGCGGCCCTGATCCGACAATCGCTCGCCCATGTCGGCGCCGCGCAGGCCCAGGCGGAGACCGCCGCGCACCGGGGGCGACCCGGCCAGGGCGACGTGCCGCGCGAAGACGCGATGCGCTCGATGCAGACGGCCGACGTCGCCCTCCAGACCACGGTCCAGATCCGCGACAAGCTCGTCGCCGCGTACAACGACATCATGAACATGCAGTTGTAGCGCTCGGCCGATCCGGTTCCTCGGCCTTGCGCAGTCGCCGTCAGCCGCTTCGCCGTCGCAGCACGCGCAGCTGCTTGACCTCCACGTACTGCACGTACTTCTGGATGCGGCTCGCGATGCGCGGCGGCACGGCCTCGAAGCGGAAGCCCATCCGGACCTTCGCACGTCCGCCGTCCGCGCCGGCCCCGGCCGGAAGCACTGTCCGCAACGTTGCGTCGAGCTCGATGCGGCCGACGGCGGGGAGCGTCAGGATCAGCGCGTGTTCGCTCCCCGGCTGCGTGTGCCGCGCGGCCGGGTCGTCGACGACCAGCGCCGCGCCACCGGGGCTGAGATCGATCGCCTGCGCAGGCATCGCCTGACCGTCGCGGTCGAGCATCGTGCAGCGGATCGGCGGCTGGACCGGCAGGGCGGCGCGGAACCACTCGCGCCGCTGCAGGCGGATCACCGCCGCCGGCAGTTCGACCGCCGCCGCCGGGCCGCCGGGCCGCTCGATCGGCGACGCCGGACCGGTCTCGAACGCGATCCGGATCCGGTCGAGCTCGGTCAGGAATCCGAGCGTCGGCGACGCGAACAGCCGGCGGTTCTGCTCGGCGTCGTGGGCGAGGTCGAAGATCAGCACGTTCGCATCGCGGCGCACTTCGAGCACGCTCGAGACGATCGCGTGGCCGTGCGCGAACTCGACCGTCGTCAACGCGCGCTCGTGCCACATCCGTTCGACGACTGCGACGATGTCGGCGCGGTGGTGCAACACGAACGCGGCATCGGTCGCGTCGTTCACGAACGCACCCGGTCGGCTGGAACGATCGCCGGCGTGTGCGCCACGAAGAGGCGCGCCAACGCCGGGGTCGGTCGATGGGCGAGCACGAGCCGGGCGATATCCGCGTGGTCAGCCCGGCAACGGGTCGGGTCCGTAGGCACGGCCCGGCCGCGCCGTATCGTCGGCGGTTCGCAGCATCGCGTCGAGCTTCTTCAGCCAGGGCTGCGTCAGCATCCGGATCTCGGCGTCGTCGGAAAGCACGCGTTTGATCAGGTCGCTCTTCCGGCGGCAGAACACCGGGTCCGTCGGCGCCAGGTCGCCCATCTGCGCGAGTTCCGCGATCAGGGCCGCGCATTCCTCCTCCACGGCACACACGGCATCCCAGTCGTTCCGTCGGGCCGCCGTCAGCATGCGGGCGCTCGCGTCGGCCATCCGCTCGTAGCACGCGACGATCTGCCGCTCCGCCTCGAGGTGTGCACTCATGCGTGGAGGCGTCGTCCGCCGGGCTGCGCGTGCTCGCTCGGGGATGCCGCGACGTCGCGTGCACGGGCCCGGCCCCGCATCAGCCGCAACGCGACCCACGAAACCCGCAGGTCGACGAGCAGTGCGCGGACTTCCTGGTAGATCGCCCTGTCGCCGGCGAGGTTGGCCGAGACCAGCCGCCGGCCCATGTAGTCGTACAGGGCGCCGAGGCTCTCGGCGAGCGCACCGCCGACGCGCCGGTCGAGGCTCGCGCCGAGGCCCTGACCGATGATGTCGATCGCTTTCGACGTGTAGTGGCCGCGCGCCTCGATGTCGCCCAGCAGCAGATGACCTTCGGCGCGCGCGATCGCCTGGACCGCGCCGTCGTACAGCATCACGACGAGGCCGAGCGGGTCGGCCGCGGC
>CAXTDA010000569.1:0-2546 GCA_964242935.1 uncultured Burkholderiaceae bacterium
TCGCGTAGTCGCCGAAGCCGACCGCGTTGACGCCCTGGAACTGGATCGCGAAGTACGCGAGGCCGCAGTTGTTGGTCTGGATGAAGCCGTACGGCTTGCCGCAGGTGGTGCCGCCGATGCGGATGACCTGCACGAACGGCGTCAACCCGTTGATCACCGACTCGCTCGCCGAACAGGTCCCGGGCGCCGTGATCACGAAGACCCGTGGCAGGTTGAGCGTCGGCAGCGGCTGCCCGCCGGTGGTCGCCGTGTAGAACGGGACCGTGTTGGCCGGGTTGTTCGTCTTCTCGGGGTGCTTGTCGTTGAACGTCAGCTTCTCGAACGTCGAGCCGGCCGGGACGCGATCGCCGCCGATCATCGCGGCGAGTTCGCTCGCGATGTAGAGATAGCCGCCGCCGTTGTAGCGCAGGTCCAGCACGACATCGGCGACGCCGGCCGCCTGGAAGCTCGCGAACGCGGCGACGAGCTTCGCTTCGGACGTGGCGATCTGGTCGTTGAACAGCAGGTAGCCGACCTTCGGCGACGCCGGGTTCGCGGGATCGGACGACAGCACCTGCGACAACGGCACCGGGTCTTCGGTGACGCTCGCCGACGAGACCGTCACCGTGCGCGCCACGGTCTGGCCGGGATCGAGAACCGTCAGCGTCAGCGGCACGCCGACCGCGGTCGGGAACAGATAGCCGTTGACGGCGGCCGTCGACAGCGACGCGACCGCGACCGATTGCAGCGCCGTGATCTCGGCGCCGCGCGCGACGTTTTGCAGCGCGAGCGGTCCGCCGGCGTCGACGAAGCCGATCCTGAGCTTGCCGCTCGCGTCGTACTTGAAGACGCCGCCGTAGCCGATGTCCTGCCCGGCGATGAAGAACGCGTCGGCGACCGACTGCGGCTCGACGAACGAGAAGCGGTCCTTCGACGGCACGAGCAGCGCGTTGAAGTAGGCCTCCGGCGTCGCATAGGCGTTCGGGTCGACCGGGACGATGTCGCGGTAGAACAGGTACACGTCGTTCAGATGCGCGAGCTCCCACGCCTTCTCGCCCGCCGGCGTGCAGACGTTCGCAAGCTGATCGACGGTCGGCGCCGTCGTCGCAGCCGGCGCGCTCGCGCTGCTCGAACCGCCGCCACCCCCGCCGCCGCAGCCGGCGAGGAATGCAAGAGGCAGGATCAGGCAGATCGGCCAGGCGCGGCGCCGACCGGGAGAGCGACGAAGCAGGGACATGGGCGCGAAACGATCGATCCGAAACGACCGACGAGCATACGCTTTTGCCCGACCGCTTTCCGCCGGTTGCGGCCGCGAATCGCCCGCCCTACCATCGCGCGACACCTCGGGGAGTCGTCATGCGCATCGTCAAGCGGGTCGTGCTGTCCCTGATCGTGCTGCTGGTCGCGCTCGTCGCGATCGCGTACGCGCTGCCGTCGCACTATCGCGTCGTGCGATCGATCGACATCGACGCGCCGCCGTCGAAGATCTATCCGCTGGTGGCTGAGACGCGCGCGTGGAAACGCTGGTCCGCGTGGAACCGCCGCGACCCGGCCATGACGATCGTCTACGACGGGCCGCCGTCCGGCACCGGCGCGCGCTGGACCTGGCACAGCGCGAGCGAGGGCAACGGGCAGATGACGTTCACGTCGGCCGAACCCGACCGCCGACTCGGTTATCGCCTCGTGTTCCCCGACTACGACAGTGCTGCGACCGGCGACATCACGTTCGAGCCGACGTCCGCGACCACGACCCGCGTCACGTGGAGCAACGAGGGCGACCTCGGCAACAACCCGATGATGCGATGGATGGGCCTCGCGATGGACCGCATGGTCGGCAACGACTTCGCCGCCGGGCTCGCGAACCTGAAGGCGCTGGCGGCCGGCTGAAAGACGCTGCCGGCCCGGCCTCAGGTGCCCGACTTCTCGTCCAGCGCCGGTGCGGTGTCGGCCGGCGCCTTCTTCAGTTGCGGATAACGCAGCCAGTGGATCTCGACGCCGCGGCCGCGGGCGGCGCTCTCGATCGCGGCGACCTTCCGGTAGTCGACGTTGTCGTCGGCCGCGTAGTTCTGCTGCTGTTGTTGCTGCAGCGACGCACAGCCGCCGAGCAGTGCGGTCAGCCCGGCGGCGAAGAGGACGATGCGCTTCATGGCGAGTCTCCCTGGAAACGTGGACGATCCCGGCTTCGTGGTCGCGTCGTTGCGAGCGATCGCCGGCAAGGGCATCGTCCCATGCGGACCGGGCGCTGCCCGACGACGAGTATTCGTCCGCCGCCGGGCGCATGCAAGCGCTTTGTCAGCGCTTCGGCGCGAGCATCGTTCCCCGGCAACTCGCGCTGCCGCAATGGCAGGCGAACTGCTTCTTCAGCGTCGGCGTGTAGCGCTCGTCGAGCGACAACCCGTAGTTGTAGACCAGCTCTTCGCCGGGCGCGATGTCGCGGAGCGCGAGGATGAAGATGCGCGTCTCGTCGCCGCCTTCGACGAGTTCCGCCTCGCAGTTCGGCTCGCACGAATGATTCATGAACCGCGAGAAGTCGCCGCCGACGTTGCCGTCGATCACGGTGTCGTCGT
>CAXTDA010000570.1:0-2532 GCA_964242935.1 uncultured Burkholderiaceae bacterium
AGGCGGTAGCTGCCGCCGACACGGACATCCTGCTCGCAGGACAGCAGGGTCGCGCCGCTCGACTTCGGCACCCACCACTGCTTGAACAACGCCGGCGTGGTCCACGCCTCGAACACGAGCCGCGCCGGGGCATCGAAGGTTCGCGTGATGACCAGCTCGCGATCGGACTTCCGTTCCGACGTCGTTCGGTTGCTCGGGGCAGCGGGTTCACCCTCTGTTCTTCCGACCATCACGCTTCTCCTTGCGTTTGAGTTCCTCGATGACCGTGTCCAGCGCGTCGAAGCGCGCAGCCCACAGCTGGCGGTAGTTCTCGATCCAGGCCGCCTCTTCCTCGAGCCGACGCGGGCCGAGCTTGCAGCTCCGCACGCGCCCCACCTTCTCCGTGGTTACGAGTCCCGCCTGCTCCAGGACACCGATGTGCTTCCGCATGCCCGTCAGGGTCATGTGGAAGCGGTCGGCGAGGACCGTGAGGGACGCGTCGGCGTGGACCAACTGCTCCAGCACGCCGCGTCGGACGGGGTCGGACAGGGCGGCGAAGGAGACGTCGAAACGGGCTTGAAGATACTGAGCCATTCGGTTCAGTATGGCATGCATGCCGAGGATGGGCAAGGGAGAAGCAACGCTCGTTCTGCTCTCCTGCGGAGCGCCGATACGACGACCCGACCGGCGGGGCGGCCTCACGGGCATGCGGATGAACTGCGCGAAGCAAGCTGACGCTGGCGCCGACGAAGGCATCGTCGGTAGTACAGATAACCATCCATAATCTGCCAGAAGCGGTCGATCAGCTCTGGGTCTTTGATGATCGCTTTAGACTGACTGGATGCTGCCGTTTAGCTTCGACAGCGGAGCGACTGCGTATACCGGTCGCGGTCACTCGAAGGAAAACAGGGTGGCCTACGTTGCGAAGTCGCGCACAGAGCTGTTCCCAGGCTAGTCGCCGGCCTCCGCGCAGCGTTGCAGCCGAACGCTGGTGGATGGCTGGTACGTCGACACCAACCTCAACAAGGAACGCATGCGGCGCATGCTCCCGGCGGCGGTCGCGGCGGCAGGGCTAAAGTGGGGCAGGATGTGAAGGCGTACTGGCGAGCCGTCAAGCTTGCGTAGCAAGGACGGCAAGGGCTGACAGAGCAAAGAACCCCTGGGAGAAGCAAGTGGGTTGGAACGACCACATGGACGATGGCGACGACATCTCGAATCTGCCGCCGGAGGCGATGGGGAACATCTTCGATGTGGAAGGACCGTTTGACCCGAACGATCACTGGCTTCGAACTGCGGAGGAAGAGCATCAGTTGATCGCCATGCGGGCGTGGTTCCACGCGAGATATTGCGACCCCGCGCACGAGACCCCGTACAACGGTCGCGAGGGCGGCTACCTGTTCGTCGACGGCGGGCCCTACAACCCATCCAGTGAGTTGCATAAGCGCTTCGGCGGGATCGTCGACGACTCTTTGATCGGGCAGGTAGTCGACGAGATGGTCGACGAGGTCGGCGACCAGTGGGCGCCGATCAGGCGCGAGCCGCCGGAAGACTATGACGAGCGATTCGACCTTGAGCTTGTAGATGCTGATGAACCACTTCGAAGAGTTCGCAAGCGCTTGGCCGAGTGTCGCCAGGTACTTGACCTCCAGGGCGGAGCACAGGCTGTGGCCCTTGCGCGCCGGCTCGTGCTCGGCGCCGTTATCGGCGTCCTCGAATCATTCCTTTGGGAGTTGTCGCAGCACTGGATCGAGTCGAACGACGATGCTTTACAAGAATGCGTGACGAAGCTGCCGGCAATCCGTGATGAACCGATGAAGCTGGGTGATGTCTTCGACCGGCACGCGAGTATTCGAGCGCACGTCAAGGGACACCTGCAGAACACGATCTGGCACCGATGGGACAAGGTTGGCGCGATCTACAAGAGTGGTCTCGGGATCACCCTTCCGAGCGTCAAAGTGTTCGACGACGCCCTCGTCAAACGACATGACATCGTGCATCGAAGCGGTCGGACAAAGGATGGCGAGGAAGTCGATGTGACGAATTCGGAGATCGAGGCCCTCAGCCGGGCGGTTGAGCGATTTGCGGAAGAAGTTTCGGACTTGGCGAAGAAGCGATTCCTCCGGCGCCCGGACTTCTAGCCTGCTCTACGTGGCTGGCGCGACACAGAGGACGATCATAGGATCGCAGATGAGTCGCCTCGTACCTACCACTCCTCCCGTTGAACGGATCTCACGACGCTCTCCGTGTTTGGGCCTGGGCAGTGTTGAAGCGCCGAGGCATAGGTCACAAGCAGGAATCGAGACGCGATTCCAACAGCGATTACCGAAGTCTTGTCGGTGGGCACGGCCTGGCCGTCGACCAAGAGCGAAGGCTCGTGCTTGGTGGCGAAGGCCGACACTACAGCTGACCGCTGAAAGTCCAACAGCACGCCCTGGCTGTGAACGATGCAGTTTCGAAGCTCGAAGAGGCCAACAAGGTCGGCCCATTGAAGGCGAGTGTCTGAAGTTGACCCGTTTTCGCGGACACCCGATCCTTGCGGAAGAAGGAGTCCAC
>CAXTDA010000571.1:0-2520 GCA_964242935.1 uncultured Burkholderiaceae bacterium
GGTGCGTTCTCCGCCGCGGGGGCCCGGCCTGGCCGGGGACGACATGCTTCCTGTGCTGCTCTCAAGCGATCCGCGTGCCGCGTGCGCGCCGCACGCTCCCCCAACCCGACCTTCGCCATGAACGTCGTCATCCTCGCGGCCGGGGCCGGCAAGCGCATGCATTCGCACCTGCCGAAGGTGCTCCAGCCGATCGCCGGTCGACCGATGCTCGCCCGGGTGATCGACACGGCCCGGCTGCTGCCCGAGGCCCGCATCATCGTCGTCATCGGTCATCAGGGCGATCGGGTCCGTGCCGCGTTCGACGCGCCCGACCTGCACTGGGCCGTCCAGGCGCCGCAACTCGGCACCGGCGACGCGGTCCGGCAGGCCCTGCCGTCCTTCGACGACAGCGGCCGCACGCTGGTGTTGTATGGGGACGTCCCGTTGACCCGCATCGAGACGCTGCGTGATTTGAGCCGGCTCGCGGCAGAAGGTTCGGGAGCGCTCGCGTTGCTGACGGTGGCGCTGGCCGACCCGACCGGCTACGGCCGCATCGTCCGCACGCCGGACGGGACGCGCATCGTCGGGATCGTCGAGGAAAAGGACGCGACGCCCGAGCAACGCGCGATTACCGACGTCAACAGCGGCATCCTTGTCGCACCCACCGCGGCGCTGCGCCGCTGGCTCGGTCGCCTGTCGAACGACAACGCGCAAAAGGAGTACTACCTGACCGACGTCGTCGCGCTGGCGAACGCCGACGGCGTCCCGGTCGTCGCCGCCCGACCCGGCTTCGCCTGGGAGACGGCCGGCGTCAACGACAAGGCGCAACTGGCCGCGCTCGAACGCCGGTTCCAGCGCAACCTGGCGGACGCGCTGCTCGTTGCCGGCGTGACGCTGGCCGATCCGGCGCGCATCGACGTGCGCGGCACGCTGCGTTGCGGGCAGGACGTCGCGATCGATGTCGGCGCCGTCTTCGAAGGCGACGTGACGCTCGACGACGGCGTGACGATCGGCCCGTACGCCGTGATCCGCAACGCACGGATCGGCGCCGGTGCGCGCGTCGAGGCGTATTGCCACATCGACGGCGGGCCGGATGCGGCCGGTCGCGTCGATGTCGGGAGCGATGCGGCGATCGGTCCGTACGCGCGGCTCCGGCCCGGCACGACGCTCGGGGCGGGCGTCCACATCGGCAATTTCGTCGAGGTCAAGAACAGCGCGCTCGGCATCGGCACGAAGGCCAACCATCTCAGCTATCTCGGCGACTCGACCATCGGCACCGGCGTCAACGTGGGCGCCGGCACGATCACCTGCAACTACGACGGCGTCGCGAAGCACCGCACGACGATCGAGGACGACGTGCAGATCGGCAGCGACGTGCAACTGGTGGCGCCGGTGACGGTCGGCGCGGGAGCGACCGTCGGTGCCGGAACGACGGTCTGGAAGGACGTGCCGCCGGGCTCGCTCGTCGTCAACGCGAAGACGCAGGTCGCACGGAGCGACTGGAAGCGGCCGGTCCGGAAGAAGTGACGTTCCCGTGGCGCGTCCGATGACCGCGGGCGCTCGCTATTCGCCCTGTTGCGGAAGCCGCAAGGCCTCCGGGGGCCGGCCCTGACGCAGCGCGGCGGCCTGGCTCAGCATCTGCAGCTGCGTCTCGAGGCGGATCAGCCGCCCGGTCAGCTCTTCGATCTTCTGTTGATGCAGCTTCGCCGCATCCGAGAGCGCGTTGACCTTGTCTTCCATGCGGATCATCGACGTCAGCGCGTTGATGATCCGGTCGCTCAACCCCATGCCGCTCCTTCGGTCGCCGTGTTCGCGTGGGCTGCCTCCAGCGCCTCGATGCGCTTCGAGCTCTCGGCGATGAATGCCGACGTCTCGTCGATGCGGCGACATGCGCGGTCGGCCGCGGCGCAGGCGAGATCGGCCAGCGCGTCGATCGTCGCCGAGTCGTCGCTCGCCTCGTAGGCGAACGCGCCGCGGCGCATCAGCTCCGAGACCGGCAATGCGAGCTTCCGGGCCTTCGCGGTGATCGCTTCCTTGTCGTCTGCGCTGGCCTGCACGACGATCCGTTCGACGGCAAGTCCCATGGGATTTCCTCGCGGGGGATGGACATGGACATCATATGGACATCGCCGAGTGCTCGTCAAGCGCGTCTCGAGCGCGCGAACGAGGCCGGTGACGCTCACGTCGTCGGGTCGCCGACCGGAATGCGGGGCTCGAACTTCGCCCGCCGCACCGAGAAATAGGTCCGCACGTTCCGAACGTTCGCGTCGGCGGTGAACAGGCGCTGCGCGAGCGCCTGGTAGCCGTCGGTGTCGACGACGTAAGCAATCAATACGAAATCGGGGCCTGGTGTCACGCGATAACACTGCTGTATTTCCGGATCGCGGACCACCCGTTCCTCGAACGCAGACTGCATTTCCGTGGCCTGCCGATCGAGCGTCACCTCGATGACCGCGGTGATGCCCACTCGCAACCCCGACGTCGCATGCTCTGGCGCGAGGATTGCAATCCTTCGTTCGATGACGCCGGAATCGACCAGTC
>CAXTDA010000572.1:0-2517 GCA_964242935.1 uncultured Burkholderiaceae bacterium
AGAACTCGAACACGTCCTTCGCCGGCGCCGACTCGCCGAAGTTGTCGACGCCGACGACGGCGCCTTCGGCGCGGACGTACTTCCACCAGAAGTCGGTGACGCCGGCCTCGATCGCGACGCGCGGAATGCCGCCGGGCAGCACCGACGTCTTGTAGTCGGCAGCCTGGCGATCGAACACCGACGTACAAGGCATCGAGACGACGCGGGCGGCCACGCCGGACTCCGCGAGCGCCTTCGCGGCGCCGACCGCAAGCCCGACCTCCGAGCCGGTGCCGATCAGCACGACTTGCGGCTCCGGCGGATCGACGAGGACGTAGGCGCCGCGGGCGATGGCCTTCGCCTGCTCGGGCGTCTTCTCGAGAAACGGCAGGTTCTGGCGGCTGAGCAGCAGCGCGATCGGACCGCGGTTGTCCTTGTGGTTGCGCTCGATCGCGCAGGCCCACGCCATCGCGGTCTCCGCGGTGTCCGCAGGCCGCCAGACATCGAGGTGCGGGATCAGCCGCAGCGACGACGCGTGCTCGACCGACTGGTGGGTGGGACCGTCCTCGCCGAGCCCGATCGAGTCGTGCGTGAACACGAAGAGGGTCTGCAACTTCATGATGGCGGCCATGCGGATGGCGTTCCGCATGTAGTCGGAGAACGTCAGGAACGTGCCGCCGAACGGCAGCAGGCCGCCGTGCGACGCGATGCCGTTCATGATCGCGGCCATGCCGAACTCGCGGACGCCGTAATGGATGTAGCGCCCGCCGTCGGCCGCGAGGCGGACCGTCGTCATCCCCTTCCAGTCGGTGTTGTTGCTGGGCGTGAGGTCGGCCGAGCCGCCGAACAGTTCGGGCAGCTCGGCGACGTACGCGGCGATCGCGGCGGCCGAGGCCTTCCGGGTCGCGATCGATTCCTTCTTCTCGGCGCACGCGGCGAGCAGCTTGTCGACGGTGGCCGGCCAGGTCGGCGGGCGGTCGCCCTTCATGCGACGCAGCAGGTCCGCCGCCTCGTCGGGAAACGCCTTCCGATACGCCGCGAAGCGGCCGTCCCATTCCTTCTCGAGCTTCGCCCCGGTCACCTTCGCGTCCCAGGCGGCGTAGACGTCCTTCGGGATCACGAACGGCGGTTCGCTCCAGCCGATCTCCAGCCGCGTCGCGGCGACCTCGTCGACCCCGAGCGCTTCGCCGTGGGCCTTCGCGGTCCCGGCGCGGTGCGGCGAGCCGCGGCCGATGATGGTCCGGCACATGATCAGCGTCGGCTTCGATGCATCCTTGCCCTGCTCGAGCGCCTCGTTGATCGCCGCGTTGACCGCTTCGACGTCGTGGCCGTCGATGCCGTCGGCGCCGCCGATGACGTTCCAGCCGTACGCTTCGAAGCGCTTCGCGGTGTCGTCGCGGAACCAGCCCTTGACGTCGCCGTCGATCGAGATGCCGTTGTGGTCGTAGAACCCGACGAGCTTGCCGAGGCCCCACACGCCGGCCAGCGACGCCGCCTCGTGCGAGATGCCTTCCATCATGCAGCCGTCGCCCATGAAGACGAAGGTGCGGTGGTCGACGATGGTGTGGCCGGGCCGGTTGAATTCCTTCGCCAGCAGCTGCTCGGCGATCGCCATGCCGACCGCGTTCGCGAGACCCTGGCCGAGCGGCCCGGTGGTGGTCTCGACGCCCGGCGTGATGCCGAGCTCGGGATGCCCCGGGGTCTTGGAATGGAGCTGACGGAAGTTCTCGAGCTCCTTCATCGGCAGGTCGTAGCCGGTCAGGTGCAGCAACGCATATTGCAGCATCGAGCCGTGGCCGTTCGACAGGATGAAGCGGTCGCGGTCTTCCCACAGCGGGTTGGCCGGGTTGTGCCGCAGGTGATGCTTCCACAGCGCGACCGCGATGTCGGCCATGCCCATCGGCATGCCGGGATGGCCCGACTCCGCTTTCTGTACCGCGTCCATCGCGAGCGCGCGGATCGCGTTGGCCATCTTCGACGGCGAGGCACCGGTCACGACGGATGTTGCGGGTTGGGCAGCCATTGGTTGAGCCTGTCGGGGTGGGAGAATCGATGACCCATGCGACGGTCATCGTGGGGCGCGAGTTGGCCCGCGAAGCGGCAAAATCTTAGCAGACGACCCGTCGCCGACGCCCTTCGACTGACGCTCCCGGACGTTTCCGATCGTCGCACCCATGACCGTCCCCCGTTTCCATGTCGACCTCCCGCTCGTCGTCGGCGAGCCGGCCACGCTCGACCGCGCCGCGACCCGCCACGCGCTGCGGGCCCTGCGCCTGCGGCAGGGCGAGATGGTGACGCTGTTCGACGGACGCGGCGGGGAATACCTCGCGCAGCTCGTCCACGCGCGTGAACCGGAGGCCGAGGTGCAGGTCGTGCGCTTCGATCCGCGGGAAGCCGAACTGCCGTGGCCGTTCACCGTCGCGCAGGGCCTCTCGTCGGGCGACCGCATGGACTGGACCGTGGAGAAATCGGTCGAGGTCGGCGCGGCCGCCGTCGCGCCGCTCGCGACGGCCCGGAGCGTCGTCCGCCTGTCCGACG
>CAXTDA010000573.1:0-989 GCA_964242935.1 uncultured Burkholderiaceae bacterium
TAGCGTCCCGGTAAAAAAAAACAACACGCTCTTAGACCTGATGTCACCAGGTGAAACCGTCACACCGCAAACGACGCCAGGTCGAGCTTCGTCGTGCCGTCGAGCGTGCAGTGGCGGACGGCCGCCCGCACGACATCGATCGCCGCGCGGCGCGGGAACGACTTGCGCCACGCGAGCACGACGCGCCGGCCCGGGACCGGATCGTCGAACGGCACGTAGCGGAGCAGGCTGTCCGCGGGGACCGGCGACGGCAGCGAGGTGCGCGGCAGCACCGTGACGCCGATCCCGCTCGCGACCATGTGGCGGATCGTCTCGAGCGACGAGCCCTCGAAGGTCCGGCGGATGCCCGAGTCGTGCGCCCACGACGAGACCGGCAGCGGCTCCAGCTCGGGGCAGACCGCGAGCACCTGGTCGCGGAAGCAGTGTCCGGCGCCGAGCAGCAGCATCGTCTCGTCCTTGAGGTCGGCGGCGGAGACGTGCTCGCGCGTCTTCCACGGGTGTTCGCGGGGGATCGCGACGATGAACTCCTCGTCGTAGAGCGGCTGGATCGTCAGGCCGGCCTCGGGCAGCGGCAGCGCGAGGATCGCGGCATCGATCTCGCTGTGCTTGAGCTGCTCGATCAGCTTGACCGTGTAGTTCTCCTGCAGGATGAGCGCCATCTGCGGCGCGTCGGCGATCAGCCGCTTGACGAGTTGCGGCAGCAGGTACGGCCCGATCGTGTAGATGATGCCGAGCCGGAGCGGCTCGTTCAGCGGATCCTTGCCGGACTTCGCGATCTCCTTGATCGCGTTGCTCTGCTCGAGCACGCGCTTCGCCTGCTCGACGATCTGCGTGCCGATCGACGTGACGCCGATCTCGCTGCCACCGCGCTCGAACAGCACGACGCCGAGCTCGTCCTCGAGCTTCTTGATCGCGACCGAGAGCGTCGGCTGGCTGACGAAGCAGGATTCGGCGGCGCGGCCGAAGTGACGCTCCCGTGCCACGGCGAC
>CAXTDA010000573.1:1089-2506 GCA_964242935.1 uncultured Burkholderiaceae bacterium
GACGTAGCGGAGTTCGGTGAGCGTCACGCGCGTCGGACCTCCGGCCGCCTGTCTGTCGCTCCGGGGTCGCCTCCCCGCTCTGCGGGGCCCCTGCTCCGCCCTGCGCGACAGCGGCCGAAGTGACGCTCCCGTGCCACGGCGACGACGTAGCGGAGTTCGGTGAGCGTCACGCGCGTCGGACCTCCGGCCGCCTGTCTGCGAGGCCCCTGCTCCACCCTGCACGCCAGCGGAATCTAATCATCCACGGTACCTGGAAATGCCGCAAACGCCAGCTCGTCGCCGTAGAACCGCCGGCACAATTCCCGCCGCCGTTGTTCGTCGCTCAGGGCCGGGTCGATGGACGACAGCGCGATTCGTTGGGCGGTCTCGAACATCTGCAGCGCCATCAACGCGCGCTCCGATCCCGTCATCGCGGCGAAGCGCGCTTCGAGAAAGGCTTCGATCTCCCGGCTGGTGTCATTCATTCTCCGTCTCCGCGAGCAATCCATCCAGGCCGAGGCGTGCGGCCCACGCGTCCAGATAAGCGCGGTCCAGCGGCGCTCCGAGCAGCAAAGCGATATCGCGACGTTGCTGCTCCGAGCGGGATTCACGCGACCACTCGAGCTTGGACAGGATCAGGTCCTCGACGCTCGCGATCCACAGCGGTATCCCGGCCAGATCGACTCGCTGACGGCGCTCGAACTCGATGCGTCGATAGGGTGTGTCCTTGCGCGGAATCAAATCGATCTTGACCACCGACGGCAAGTGAATGATGTTCCACGGACGCGCGTCGCGAATCGCCGAGGCAATCGCGTCGGCATCGGCGTGATAATCCGCACCGAGCGCACCGATCAGCCGTTCCGTGTCGACCGCTCCCAGGGCAACGACGAGATCGATGTCGCGGGTCATGCGTGGCCGGGCGTAGTAGCTCGCCGCCAGCGACCCCGTCAGCATGTAGGTGATGCCGACGCCGTCGAGTCGAAGGCACACGTCGCGCAGGGCCAGCAGTTCCGGCGTCACGGCGGCTATTCGATCAACTTGTCGGCGCACAACGGCAGCGACGTGGGAATCGCCAAGCCGAGCGCACTGCGGTCTCGAGGTCGATGGCCATACCGAACCGGGTCATCTGCTCCACCGGCGACTCGGCGGGCGCGTGCCCGCGCCGCCTGGCCGCCGGGTCGGTCACGGCATCGATCGTATCGACATCGCGCTTCAACGGCGCGGCCGCCGTCTCGGCCTGCTCGTCCGTGCCCGAGCGCGAAGGGCCGCCTGCGGGGTCGCCGCCCGCTGCGCGGGCGCCCTGCTCGTCCGTGGCAGATCGCGAAGGGCGTCGGCCTTCGAGGCCGACACCCTTCGGGCCGCCTGCGGGGTCGCCGCCCGCTGCGCGGGCCCCCGGCGCGGGCGGTGCCGCTCGCGCAGGGCGGCGGGCGGGGGGGCG
>CAXTDA010000574.1:0-2503 GCA_964242935.1 uncultured Burkholderiaceae bacterium
GCACGCATCCCATGATCACCTCGTCGACCCGTTCGGCGGCGACGCCGGCACGCTTCAGCGCCGCGTCGATCGCGACCGCGCCGAGCTGATGGGCCGCCATCGACGACAGCTCGCCCTGGAAGGCGCCCATCGGGGTTCGCGCGGCGGCGACGATGACGATCGGATCGTTGTCCATCTGAACTCCTCGGAAGATCGAAGCCGCGCAGCAGCCGCTTCGCGGCGGCAAGTTTACGACGTCACAACTGGAAGCCGGTCCACAGCACGAGGCCCTCGGCGATGTCGGCAATCCATCCCGGCCGTCGGGCTTCGTAGCGGACGGCGGACGGCCGCTCGTGCTCGAACCACGCGGCGAAGCGGGCGACGTCGCCGCGGTCGTGGAACGCGATCATCAGCTCGTAGTTGAGGAACAGGCTGCGGCTGTCGAAGTTGGCCGACCCCGACAAGGCGAGCACGTCGTCGAACACGGCCAGCTTCGCATGCAGCATGTGCGGTGCGAGCCAGATGCGGCCGCCGGCGGTCGCGAGCGCGCGCAGCGCCCGACGACGCGCGACGTCCGACATCGTGTGGTTCGAGCGGGCGGGCAGCAGCAGGTCGACCTGGACGCCGCGTCGCGCGGCCATGCAGATCGCGGTCAGCAGCGCCGCGTCGGGCACGAAGTACGGCGTGACGAGCACGATCCGTCGTTCCGCGTGATAGGCGCCGCTGACGAGGACGGTCTGGATCGTGTCGTCGACCTCGTCGGGACCCGACGCCACGAGCTGCGCGCAGCACGACGACGGCAGGTCGCCGAGCGGCGCGCGCTCGCGGACGCCGGGCACCGCGCGTTCGCCGCTGCCGTAGGCCCAATCGCGCTCGAACAGCGCGGCGGCCTGCAGGACGAGATCGCCGGCAACGTCGAACGTGAGGTCGTGCCAGGCCGGCTCGCTGCTGTCATCCCCGACCGGGCCTTCGAAGTATTCACTCGCGAGGTTGCGCCCGCCGGTCCACAGCCGACGGTCGTCGTGCGCGGCGTCGACGATCACCATCTTCCGGTGGTCGCGCAGGTTCGCCCGGGCGCGGATCGGCAGGCGGAGCGGCGGCACGAAGACCGTGAAGCGGGCGCCGGCCGCGATCAACGGCGACAGGTCGGGATGGCGGCGCATCAGGCGCCCCATGCCGTCGACCATGACGCGCACCCGGACTCCGTCGCGCGCCTTGGCGACGAGCCGCGCGATCACGCCGTCGCCGACCGCGTCGTTGCCGACGATGAACGTGCAGAGGTCGATCGACTCGCGCGCGCCGTCGATCACGCGCCACAACGCCCGCAGCGCCTCGCCGCCGTCCGCATGCACGACGAGGTCGCGATAGCCGGCCGGGGCGGGCTGGCCGAGCGCCGAGATCGCGCGGACCGCCCACGGCGCGTTCGCGGCGATCGGGTCGGGGCCGGCGAGCAGCAACGGACGCGGCTGCTTCCGCGACCCGAAGACGAGGAAGGCCGGCAGCGCGACGTACGGAACCAGCAGGATGAAGAACACCCAGGCGATCGCCGCGGTCGGATGCCGGCGCTGGTTGAACGCATGCGACGCGACGACGTAGGCCAGCAGCGACAGGACCACCATCAGGCCGTGCAGCGTGATGCCGTAGCTGGCCGTCAGTCCCGCAGCGAGTCCATGCAGCATCGGCGGACGATAACCGATGACACCTGGGCCGATCGTCGACCGCATAGAATCCACCGCTACCGCGGGCGCCCGTTCCGGGCGCTGCAACGCCTCCCCATCATGAACCCACAAGAAGCCGAGCTCGAGTACCCCTTCGCCGACGCGCTGCCGGATCCCGGAAGGAAGCGCGAGATCGCGCCCGGCATTCATTGGATCCGGAAGCCGCTACCGTTCGCGCTCGACCACATCAACCTGTGGCTGCTGCGCGACCGCTTCGACGGGCGGGACGGCTGGACCGTGATCGATTGCGGCATCGCGTCCGACACGACGCGCGACCGGTGGCGGCAGGTCATCGCCGAGGCGCTCGACGGGATGCCGATCGTGCGCATCCTGTGTACCCACTATCACCCGGACCACCTCGGCAACGCGGCGTGGCTGCAGGGGCAGATGCCGGACGGTCGCGTCCCGCCGCTGTGGATGAGCCTCGGCGAGTACGCGATGGGTCGCGTGATGCAGGCGTCGCTCGCGGGTACCGACGGACCGGGCACCGCAAACCATTACGCGTCGCACGGCCTGACCGACGAAGCGGCGCTCGCGGCGATGAGCCAGCGCACCGGCTACTTCTCGAAGATGGTGCCGGACATCCCGCTCGTCTATCGACGGATCGCGGCCGGCGAGTCGATCGCGATCGGCGACGACACATGGCGCGTCATTCCCGGCTTCGGTCACTCCCCCGAGCACGCGGCGCTGTACGGCGAGCGCTCGAACGTGCTGATCTCGGGCGACATGCTGCTGCCGCGCATCTCGACGAACGTCAGCGTCCACGCGATGGAGCCCGAGGCGAATCCGGTGCAGCAGTTCGTCGA
>CAXTDA010000575.1:0-1034 GCA_964242935.1 uncultured Burkholderiaceae bacterium
GCGCCGCAGCGGCCGCGACGCGGCCCACGCCGACGCGTACACCACGTCGCGCGGCATCACGTTCCTCGCGACCCGCTTCGCGGCAAAGGAGGCGATCTCGAAGGCACTCGGGCTCGGAATGCGGATGCCGATGCGCTGGCGCGCGGCGCAGATCCTGAAGGAGCCGTCGGGGAAGCCGCGCGTCGCGGCCGATGCCGTGCTGTCGGCGTGGATGCGGGAGCGCTCGCTGATCGCGCACGTCACGTTGACCGACGACGCCGACTACGCGGTCGCGTTCGCGGTGGTCGAACGGGTCGCCTCGGGAACGAACCCGTCGTGATAGGCCCGGTGATGCTCGACGTCGTCGGCACCGCGTTGTCGGCCGACGACCGCCGTCGCATCGGGCATCCGGCGACCGGCGGCGCGATCCTGTTCGCGCGCAACTTCGTCGACCGCGAACAGCTCGTCGCGCTCGTCGCCGCGCTCCGCGCGATGCGTCCCGGACTGCTGATCGCGGTGGACCACGAAGGCGGCCGCGTTCAGCGTTTCCGCACCGACGGCTTCGTCCGCCTGCCGGCGATGCGACGCCTCGGCGCGTTGTGGGACGCCGATGCCGCACGCGGCGCGCTCGACGCGATGCGCGCCGCGACGGCTGTCGGCTTCGTGCTCGGCGCGGACCTGGTGGCCTCGGGCATCGACTTCTCGTTCGCGCCGGTGCTCGACCTCGACCACGGTCCGAGCGCGGTGATCGGCGACCGCGCGTTCCATCGCGACCCGCGCGTCGTCGCCGTGCTCGCGAAGAGCCTGATGCACGGGCTCGCGCTCGCCGGCGTCGCGAACTGCGGCAAGCACTTTCCCGGTCACGGTCACGTCGCGGCCGATTCGCATGTCGCGGTGCCGATCGATGGTCGACCGCTCGACGCGATCCTCGACGACGACGCGCTGCCGTACCACTGGCTCGACGGCACGCTCGATTCGGTGATGCCCGCGCACGTGGTCTATCCCGCGGTCGACCACCGGCCGGGCGGCGGTTAGCCCGGGGGGCGGGAAGGCAA
>CAXTDA010000575.1:1044-2495 GCA_964242935.1 uncultured Burkholderiaceae bacterium
CGCGGTCGACGACCGGCCGGCGGGCTTCTCGCCGGTCTGGCTGAAGGACATCCTCCGCCGCCGCCGCGGCTTCGACGGCGCGGTCTTCAGCGACGACCTCTCGATGGAAGGGGCGAGCGTCGCCGGCGACGTGGTCGCCGCGGGCCGCGCCGCGCTGGCCGCGGGCTGCGACATGGTCCTGGTCTGCAACGACCCCGAGCGCGCCGATCGGCTGCTCGACAACCTCGACGACTCGCGCGACGCCGCGTCGCAGCGGCGCCTCGCGGCGATGCGGTCCGACGGCGTCGATCGGCGCGGTGATCCGCGCTACGTGCGAGCGGTCGCGCGGTTGAACGAAGCGGGCTTGATCGCTTCGTGACCACCGGCGATCGACCGCCGTCGTGGGACGTCTTCTGCCGCGTCGTCGACAACTTCGGCGACATCGGCATCGCCTGGCGGCTCGCGCGGCAACTGGCGTCCGACTCGACGCGGTCGGTGCGGCTCGTCGTCGATGACGTCGACGCGTTCGCGTGCATCGAGGCACGCGTCGATCCGCGGAACGCGACGCAGACGATCGACGGCATCTCGATCGAGCCGTGGCCTTCCGTCGAGGCGAACGTCGAGCCCGCGAACGTCGTCGTCGAAGTCCTCGGTTGCGGCCTGCCGCCGAACTATCTCGATGCGATGACCGCCGGGCCGCCGCCGATCTGGATCGATTTCGAGCACCTGAGCGCCGAAGCGTGGGTGGCCGACTTCCACGGCCTGCCGTCGCCGCATCCGCGGCTGCCGCTCGTCAAGCATTTCTTCTATCCGGGCTTCGAGGCGCGGACCGGCGGCCTGCTGCTCGAACCCGGACTCGCGGCGCGACGCGATGCGTTCCTGCATCGCCCATCGACGACCGCGTTCTGGCGCCGCTTCGGGATGGCGGCGCCGGGCGCGGGCGAGCTGCGCGTCCTCCTGTTTGCTTACCCGCAAGCGCCGCTGCCGGCGTTGCTCGACGCGATGGCGACCGATCCGGAGCGGCGCTGGTCGGTCGTGGTCCCGCTCGGGACGCCGGCGGCTGCGGCGGAGCGTCGCGGCTCGCTGTCGGTGCGGACGATCCCGTTCGTCGACCAGGACACGTTCGACGAACTGCTGTGGGCGAGCGATCTCGCGTTCGTCCGCGGCGAGGACTCGTTCGTCCGCGCGCAGGCCGCGGGCCGCCCGTTCGTCTGGCAGATCTACGCGCAGGCCGAGGCCGCGCATCGGACCAAGCTCGCCGCGTTCGAGGATCGGTACGAAGCGGACCTGTCGCCCGTTGCCGCGGCCGCGAATCGCGCCTGGTGGGGGGCCTGGAACGGCGACGACCGCGACGTCGCCGCGGCCTGGCGCGGCTGGCTCGACGTGCTGCCGGCGCTACGGGCCCACGCGGACGCCTGGCGGCGGGGGCGGGGCGGGGCGGCGCCCGGGGGGGGGCGCCGGGGGGGGCGTGG
>CAXTDA010000576.1:0-2471 GCA_964242935.1 uncultured Burkholderiaceae bacterium
TATCCGTCGTTGACGAAGAACTACCACTACGAGCTCGAACTGGTCGCGGCCCTCAACACCGGCGGACGCAACATCCCGGCCGAGAAGGCGCTCGACTGCGTGTACGGCTATGCGGTCGGCCTCGACATGACGCGTCGCGACCTGCAGCGCGCGATGGGCGACCAGAAGAAGCCGTGGGAGATCGGCAAGAGCTTCGACCATGCGGCGCCGATCGGACCGATCCATCCGGTCGGGCAGGTGGGCCACTTCACGAAGGGCGCGATCGTGCTGAAAGTCAACGGCGCGGTGAAGCAGAGCGCCGACCTCTCGCAGATGATCTGGAGCGTCGCCGAGCAGATCGCGAACCTGTCGCAGGCGTTCGAGCTGCGGGCGGGGGACATCATTTATTCAGGGACGCCGGAGAACGTCGGGCCGGTGGTGCCGGGGGATTTGATGCTGGGGCGGATCGAGGGGTTGCCGGAGATTTCGGTGAAGGTGGTTTGACGCTTCTCCGTCGTTCCCGCGAAGGCGGGAACCCAGCGGCGTTTGCCGGGGCACGTTGAGTGACGACACGGGTTCCCACATGCGCGGGAACGACGGGATGACCAGCGGCGCCCCATTCTTTGTCGTCCCGACGAGCTGAGTAATCGGCTGGGTCGCTCCTATCGCTGATTCGCCAACGCCACCCAGGTCTCCGGCGCGACCTCCTCCGCCCTCGCGGTCGGCGCGATGCCGACCGCTTCCATCGCGGCCGCATGCTCGGCGAGCGCGTTCCTCAGCATCTTCCGCCGTTGCCCGAACGCGGCGGTCACGAGGCGCGACAGGCGCGCCATGTCGACGGTCGCGAGCGACGCGGCCGGCAACGGCGTCATCCGCACGATCGCCGACGTGACCTTCGGCGGTGGGTCGAACGCATCGGGCGACACGTCGAACAGCGACTCCATGTCGTAGCGGACCTGCAGCATCACCGACAGCCGGCCGAACGCCGACGTGCCGGGCGCGGCCACCATCCGCGCGACCACTTCCTTCTGCAGCATGAAGTGCTGGTCGACGATGTGAGCGGCGCTGTCGACGAGGTGGAACAACAGCGGCGTCGAGATGTTGTAAGGCAGGTTGCCGACGACGCGCAGCTTCGCGTCGGGCCCGGCCAGCGACGCGAAATCGAACGACAGCGCATCGGCCTCATGAATCGTGACCCGGTCGGGGCCGAAGCGCTTCGCGAGGCGAGCGGCGAGATCACGGTCGAGCTCGACGACGTGCAGCGGTCGACGGGACACTGCACCCGCTTCGCGTGCGGCCACCAGCGGCTCGGTCAGCGCCGCGAGCCCCGGGCCGATCTCGACCATCGTGTCGTCGGCCCGCGGCGCGATCGCCTTCACGATCGCCGCGATCACCGCACGATCGACGAGGAAGTTCTGGCCGAAGCGCTTGCGCGCGACGTGCGAGCTCATGCGGACCGCTTCGACACCGCCCGCGCCATCGCGGCAGCGACCTGGATCGCCGTTTTCATGCTGCCGACGTCGACCCGCGTCATCACGTCGGGCTGCCCCGCGAGGTCGAGCGCGGTGCCGTGGTCGACCGAGGTCCGCACGATCGGCAACCCCAGCGTGACGTTGACGCCCTGCCCGAAGGTCGCGAACTTGAGGACCGGCAGCCCCTGGTCGTGATACATCGCGACGACCGCATCGCACGCGTCGAGATAGCGCGGCTGGAACAGCGTGTCGGCCGGCAGCGGCCCGCGCACCTCGATCCCTTCGCCGCGCGCGTCGGCGAGCGCCGGCTCGATCGCGTCGATCTCCTCGCGCCCCAGATGGCCGCCTTCGCCGGCATGCGGATTGAGTCCGGTCACCACGATGCGCGGCGGGTCGATGCCGAAACGTCGCCGCAGGTCGCGGTCGACGATCCGCAACGTCTCGAGCACCGCGTCGCGCGTGACCGCGGCCGACACGTCCTTCAATGCGAGATGCGTGGTGACGAGCGCGACGCGGAGCATGCGGGTCGACGATCCCCGCGGCACCGACCCGTCCTGCATCGGCCCGGCCAGCATCATCACGACGCGCGGCGTGCCGGTCCGCTCGGCAAGGTACTCGGTATGTCCCGTGAACGCGACGCCGGCCTCGTTGATCGTGCTCTTCTGGACCGGCGCGGTCACGAGCGCTGCGAAGGTGCCGTCGACCGTGCCGTCGATGCCGCGGTCGATCAGCGCGAGGACGTGCCGTCCGTTGGCCGCATCGAGGCGGCCGGCGATGCAAGGCACGGCGAGCGGGATGTCGACGACCTCGACGGCGCCGGGCGGCGGCTCGCGGTCGCGATCGAACGCGACCAGCGGCACGGCGATGCCGGCCGACCGCGCCCGCGCGGCCAGCAGCCGGCCGTCGTCCCACAAGCGCTGCACCTGCCGGCGGACGTCCAGGGGCTTCGACCAGGTGGCGGCTGCTCTCATGGCGCGCGGGCTTCGCGTTCGGCGTGGTACTCCTCGATACTCAGGTAGC
>CAXTDA010000577.1:0-2470 GCA_964242935.1 uncultured Burkholderiaceae bacterium
TCCCTGGCCCTCCCCCAAAGGGGGAGGGAATGTCGCAGCATGGCTGAGTACACGCCTTCGTTGCTCCTGCTGCAACTGATGACCGGCATCGCGCTCGGCGCCGTCTACGCGCTGCTCGCGCTCGGCTTGTCGCTGATCTTCGGGATGCTGACCGTCGTCAACTTCGCGCACGGCGCGTTCTTCATGGTCGGCGCGTTCCTCGGCGTCTACTTCCTCGGTCTCACCGGCAGCTTCTGGTTCAGCCTGCTGCTGACCCCTCTCGCGGTCGGCGCGATCGGGCTCGTCGTCGAGCGCACGCTGGTCCGCCCGCTGTACGGCCGCGGCATCGACTATCCGCTACTGCTGACGTTCGGGCTCTCGTACGTGATGGTGGAAGCGATGCGAACGATCTTCGGCATCGAGGGGATGCCGACCTCGACGCCGGCCGAGCTCCGTGGCGCGGTCGACCTCGGCTTCGGCTACTTCCCGACCTACCGGCTGTTCCTGATCGGCGCAACCGCGCTGGTCGTGATCGCGTTGTGGCTCTTCATCGAGAAGACGCGCTTCGGCCTCATCATCCGCGCGGGCTCGCGCGACCCGGAAATCGTGCGCGTCCTCGGCATCGACATCGCGAAGGTCTGGTTGCTGGTGTTCGGCATCGGCACCGCGATCGCCGGCCTGTCCGGCGTGCTCGCCGCCCCGACGCGCGCGGTCAACCCGGAGATGGGCATCCCGGTCCTCGCCGAATCGTTCGTGGTCACCGTCGTCGGCGGCATGGGCTCGCTGCCGGGCGCGGTCGTGGCGGGGCTGCTGGTCGGCATCGTCTACAGCATGACGTCGCTGTTCGCGCCCGACTACGCGGAGCTTTCGATCTTCGTGCTGATGGCCGTCGTGCTGCTCGTCAAGCCGCAGGGCTTCTTCGGCAAAGCGGGCGCGTTCGGCTGATGCGTGAGCCGATGAGGCGGTCGACCTTCGACTTCGTCGTGCGTCATCGCGTCGGTGCCGTGATCCTCGTCCTGCTGGTGTTCCCGCTCGTGATGCCGTACGAGGCGCTCGCGATCAACATCCTGATCTTCGGGCTGTACGCGGTGGGCTTCAACCTGCTGTTCGGCTACACCGGCCTGCTGTCGTTCGGCCACGCGGCCTTCCTCGGCACCGGCAGCTATCTGTGCGGGATCGCCATCGTGACGTTCGGCTGGCCGTGGTGGGCGGCGATCGCGGCCGGCGTGGTCGCGGCGACCCTGGTGGGCGTCGTCATCGGCTGGCTCGCGATCCGCACGCGCGGCATCTACTTCTCGATGGTCACGCTGGCGCTGGCGCAGATCGTCTACTACGCGTTCTACAAGGCCGAGCGCTGGACCGGCGGCGAGAACGGCCTTCGCGGCATCCGCGTCGACGCGATCGACGTGTTCGGCTGGAAGCTCGACTTCGTCGATCCGATCACGAAGTACTACGTGATCCTCGTCTTCGTCGCGGCCGCGTTGTGGTTCGTGTCGCGCGTGCTGAACTCGCCGTTCGGCGCCGTGATCGAGGCGATCCGCGAGAACGAGAAGCGCACGTCGGCCTGCGGCTACGACGTGGCGCGCGCGAAGCTGCTGGTGTTCACGTTGTCGGCCGGGGTCTGCGGGCTCGCGGGCGCGCTTCGCGCGTTGCACCTGTCGATCGTCCCGATCGACTCGCTGCACTATCTGCAGTCGGGACAGGCCGTGATGATGTGCCTGCTCGGCGGGATGGGCACGTTCTTCGGCCCGTTCGTCGGCGCCGCGGCGTTCCTCTGGCTCGAGGACGTGATGACCACCGTCACGACGCACTGGATGGCCGCGGTCGGCGCGATCTTCATGGTCTTCGTGCTGTTCTTCCCGAAGGGCATCTGGGGATCGATCCTGCACTGGCTGCGCCGCGGGCCGCCATCGAACGACACCGCGCGCCCGATCGCGAACGTCGCGGAGAAGACGGCGTGAACGGACCGCTGCTCGAGGTCGAACGGGTCACGCAGCGCTTCGGCAAGTTCACCGCGCTCAACGACGTCAGCGCCGCGTTCCAGCCCGGCATGCTGACCGCGATCATCGGCCCGAACGGCGCCGGCAAGAGCACGTTCTTCAACGTCGTCAGCGGCGCGTTCGCGCCGACCGCGGGGCGCATCCGCTTCCAGGGCCGCGACATCACCGGCCTCGCGCAGCATGCGTTCGCGCGCATCGGCATCGCGAAGAGCTTCCAGATCACGACCGTCTTCAAGCAGCTGTCCGCGCACGAGAACGTCCGGGTCGCGGCGCAGATGCGGACCACGCGCTTCGAGCTGCTGCGTCGCCGGTCGCGGATGACGGCGCTGATCGATCGGGCCGACGCCCTCCTCGACCGCGTCGGTCTCGCGGCCGATCGCGACCGCACCGCCGGCGACCTCGCGCACGGACAGCAACGCGCGCTCGAGATCGCGATGGCGCTCGCGAGCGATCCGGTGCTGCTGCTGATGGACGAACCGACGGCCGGCATG
>CAXTDA010000578.1:0-1489 GCA_964242935.1 uncultured Burkholderiaceae bacterium
GTCCTCTACTGGCTCCGCGAGACCGCGCGCCGCGTCGGCACCAAGGAAGGCTGCAACGAAGGCGATTGCGGCGCCTGCATGGTGATCGTCGCGTCGCTCGACGAGCGCGCGCCGGACGGCGTCGCGCTGCAGCCGGTCAACGCGTGCCTGCAGTTCCTGGCCGCGCTCGACGGCAAGGCGCTGATCACCGTCGAGGACCTGCGCGTCGGCGACGACCTCCACCCGGCGCAACGGACGATGGTCGGCTGTCACGGCTCGCAGTGCGGCTTCTGCACGCCCGGCTTCCTGATGTCGCTCGCCGCGTGCTACGACGACCACGCGGCGAACGGGTCGCGCCCCGACCGGCAGCAACTCGCCGACGCGTTGTCCGGCAACCTCTGCCGCTGCACCGGCTACCGGCCGATCCTCGATGCGGGCGAGGCGATGTTCGACGGGCCGACCGCGCGGATCGACCGGCCCGCGATCGCCTCGTCGCTGCGCACGCTCGCCGGCGACGCGCCGCTGGTCTATCGCGCGGCCGAGTCGTCGCTCGCCGCGATGGAGACGCCCGGCTCCGCGGCCTGGGTGGCGACGCCGCGGACGATCGATGCGCTCGCCGCGACCTACGAGCGACATCCCGAAGCGCGGCTCGTGGCCGGGGCGACCGATGTCGGGCTGTGGATCACGAAGCAGTTCCGGCCGATGCCCGCGATGATCCGCGTCGACCGGGTCGATGCATTGAAAGTGATCGACGCTTCGGGCCCGACGTTGTCGATCGGGGCCGGTGCCGCGCTGGACGACGCGTGGTCGGCGCTCGTCGATCTCGCGCCGGCGCTTCGCGAGATGCAGCTCCGCTTCGCGTCGTTGCCGCTTCGCCGCGTCGGGACGATGGGCGGCAGCCTCGCGAACGGCTCGCCGATCGGCGACAG
Source organism: uncultured Burkholderiaceae bacterium (assembly GCA_964242935.1). Classification (GTDB taxonomy): domain Bacteria; phylum Pseudomonadota; class Gammaproteobacteria; order Burkholderiales; family Burkholderiaceae_D; genus CAHJXF01. Next base: position 909 of record CAXTDA010000578.1, read on the forward strand.
CGCGCCGGTTCTGCTCGCGCTCGACGCGACGCTGTTGCTTCGTCGCGGCGGCGCGCAGCGTCGGCTGCCGCTCGCCGACTTCTACGTCGACTACCTGCAGAACCGCCTCGCGCCCGGCGAGTTCATCGAGGCGATCGAGGTCCCGCGACCGGTCGCCGGTACGGCGGTCCGCGGCTACAAGATCAGCAAGCGCTACGACTGCGACATCTCGGCCGTCTGCGCGGCGTTCGCATTGCGCGTCGACGACGGACGCGTGGCGCACGCGCGCTTCGCGTTCGGGGGCATGGCGGCGATCTGCCGGCGCGCGGCGACGGTCGAGTCGGCTGTCCTCGGGATGCCGTGGGACGACGCGACGCTGGTCCGCGCGATCGACGCGCTGGCCGCCGAGTTCACGCCGCTGAACGACCTGCGCGCGACCGCGGCCTACCGCTCGAAGGTCGCCGGCAACCTGCTCCGCCGCCTGTGGCTCGAGACGCGCGTCGACGCGCCGCTCGACGCGTCGCAGGCGACGGTGTGGATGCGACGCGAGGCCGCTCGGACCGTAAACCCATGAACCGCGCCGCCGACGCCTTTCTCACCGA
>CAXTDA010000578.1:1499-2469 GCA_964242935.1 uncultured Burkholderiaceae bacterium
GCGGTCGGTCGTCCCGTCGCGTCCTCCGACGGCGGCATGGGCGCCGCGGTGCCGCACGAGTCGGCGACGCTGCATGTCGCCGGCGAGGCCGCGTACATCGACGACCTGCCCGAGTGGAGCGCGACGCTGCATGCCGCGCTCGGCCTCGCGCCGGTTGCGAGCGGCCGCGTCGTCTCGATCGATCTCGAGGCGCTGCGCGCTCAACCGGGCGTGGTCGCGGTGCTGAGCGCGGCCGACGTGCCCGGCGACAACGACTGCGGCGCGATCCTCGACGACGAGCCGATCTTCGGCGACGACGCGATCCGCTACCTCGGCCAGCCGCTGTTCGCGATCCTGGCCGACGACCGCGACACGGCGCGCCGTGTCGCCGCCCGCGCCGAGGAGTTCATCACGGTCGAGGCCACGCCGCCGGTCCTGACCGCGCTCGAGGCGCATGCCTTGCAGCGCTACGTGGTCCCGCCGATGCATCTGGTCCGCGAGAGCGCGCCCGGGTCGACGCGGTGGGCGCTCGAGTCCGCGCCGCATCGTCTCGACGGCACGCTCGTGGTCGGCGGGCAGGAACAGTTCTATCTCGAAGGACAGATCTCGTACGCAATTCCGCAGGAACGCGGCGGCATGCGCGTCCTCTGCTCGACCCAGCATCCGACCGAGATGCAACACGCGGTCGCCCATGCGCTCGGCGTCGCGTCGCACGACGTGCAGGTCGAATGCCGGCGGATGGGCGGCGGCTTCGGCGGCAAGGAGTCGCAGTCGGCGCCGTTCGCGTGCATCGCGGCGGTCGGCGCGCGCGTCACCGGACGGCCGGTGAAGCTCCGCCTCGACCGCGACGACGACTTCCTCGTCACCGGCCGCCGCCACGGCTTCGACTTCCGCTACGAGGTCGGCTTCGACGACGACGGCCGCATCGTCGCGGTCGAGATCGACATGGTCTCGAACGGCGGCCACTGCGCCGACCTGTCGGCCCCGGTGA
>CAXTDA010000579.1:0-2469 GCA_964242935.1 uncultured Burkholderiaceae bacterium
GCCGCCAGCAATTAGCCCACTTGCACGGCGATGCGCTGCGCGGTGTCGAGCTGGCGCGCGGCCTGCCACTGGAGGAACGCATGGAACGCCACGTCGCTTTCGTGCGCCTCGGCGAAGCGGCGCACCGCGTCGCTGTCCGGATCGCGGAACTCGATCGGCCAATTGCGCCAGCCGCCCAGCATCGCCGCATCGTCGGCGGCCAGCACCGCGTGCAGCGCCTCGAAGCGCGCATGCGCCTCGAGCACGTCGCCGCCGGTCGCGCGGAAGGCGTCGAACGCCGCGCGAAGCGCCCGGCCGGTCTCGTCGTCCTGCGTCGTGACGCGCTCGAACAGCCGGCGGAGCAGCGCGAGCCGCAGGCGCGACGACGCCGGCCAGTCGACCTGCGTTCCCGATGCGAGCCGCGCGAGTTCTTCGCGTCCGCCGACGGCGTCGAGCGCCTCTTCGAACGCCGCGTCGTCGAGCACCGCGCGCGGATCGACGTGCAGCACGTTCGTCAGCAGGCGGCTCGACGGGCCGTACGGGCTGCAGCGATGCAGGTCCGCCGAGAACATCGCGTGGACCGGGCTGATCGCGAGGGCCGAGGCGCCGTGCCTCGCCGCTTCGCGCGCCAACGCGCCGAGCGCGCCGAAGTGGCCGAGGCCGCCGTCGCCGTCGTCGGCGAGCGAATAGATCTGCGCCGCGAGCCCCCACAGCCGCTCGCCGCGGTGGCGGCCGGCGTCGGGCAACGCGTCCTCGCCGTAGCAGCGCGGCGGAGCCAGCGCGAGCGTGATGACGTCGCCGCCGCATTCGAAGCGGTGGTAGCCGTAGCGATCGATCGCGTCGACGATCGACGGGCCGTCGTCGGCGAAGCGGCCGACGCGCACGTCGCCCGCGGCCTGGTCCCCGTGCGGGTCGTCGAGGACGACGCGGTAGTCGCAGCCGGCGAAGCGCGTGCCGAACGGCAGCACGATCGGCGCGTTGACCGCGGCCGTGAGCAGCGGCGGCAACACGTCGTCCGGCGCTCCATGCGCCTCGGCGGCGAGTCGTGTCCGGCTGGCCGCGATCTCGTCGGACGTCGCCGCCGGCAATTCCAGCGCGCCGAGCAGCGACCGCAACGTCGCCGGGGCGACGACCCGCAGTACGCCGCGATAGTCGTGCCAGACCGTCGTGATGCCCGCGTCCTCGGCGAGCGCCTGCAGCGCCGCCTCGAACGCGTCGGTCTCCGCGCGGTGTGCGGCGTCGGTCGCTTGCAGGGAGGCCGCGTCGATGCCGGCGTCGCCGTTGGTGTCGTTCATTGGAGCGTCATGCGTCAGGTGGCCGCTTCGATCAACGCCCAGGTGCAGTGCCCGGGCAGGCAGTCTTCCGCATCGTCGGGGTCGATTGCCGGCGTCGCGTGGATCAGCTCGCCGCGGAGCAGGAAGCGATAGGCCGGAATCAGCACGCCGTCCGGACCGAGATTGACCGCGATCGTCAGCACCGCGCCGTCGCCCATGTGCCAGCGCGCGATCACCGCCGACGGACCCACCGACTCTGCGCCGAGCGAGCGGGTGCCTTCGAGGCGCGGCACGATGTGGTGTCGCCGCACCGCGATCAGCGCGCGGCACCGCGCGCTCGCAGGACCGTCGATCGCCGTCGGGAAGTCGAACGACGGACGCGAACGCTCGAAGGTCGTCGGATCGTTCGGGTCGGGGATCGTGTCGCGCACCGCCGGATCGGCGAACGCGCGCGTGCCGGCGAACTCGCCGCGGCGGCCTTCGCGGACCGCGTCGGCGAGCGCGCGGTCGGGATAGCTCGTGAAGTACAGGAACGGGTCGGTCGAGCCCCACTCCTCGCCCATGAAGAGCAGCGGGATCTGCGGCGTCAGCAGCAGCAGCGCGTAGGCCGCCTGCAGCGCGGCCGGGTGGGCGAGCGTCGCGATCCGCTCGCCGAACGCCCGGTTACCGATCTGGTCGTGGTTCTGCAGGAACATCACGAACGCGGTCGGCGGCAGGTCCGCGCTCGGCTCTCCGCGCGCGACGCCCTTCCGGAAGATCGACGGCTGTCCCTGGTAGACGAATCCCTCGGAAAGGCAGCGCGCGAGCTTGTCGGCGGGGCCGTCGGCGTAGTCGAGGTAATAGCTGTCCGATTCGCCGGTGAGCAGCACGTGCAGCACGTGGTGCGCGTCGTCGTTCCACTGCGCGTCGTAGCCGCGGTGAGGGCCGAGCAGGTGGGCGGCGTTGCCTTCGTGCTCGACGACGAGGTGGATGTGGCGGCCGCGGTCGATCGAGCCGTTGACGAAGTCCGACAGTTCCTTCAGCCAGTCCTGCGGGACGATCGAATGGGTCGCGTCGAGCCGCAGGCCGTCGAAGCGATATTCCTGAAGCCAGTACAGCGCGTTGTTCGCGAAGTAGTCGCGCACCTCGCGCTTCCGGAAGTCGATCGCCCGTCCCCACGGTGTCTTGATGTCGTCGCGGAAGAACGCGTCGGCGTACGCGCCGAGGTAGTTGCCGT
>CAXTDA010000580.1:0-2452 GCA_964242935.1 uncultured Burkholderiaceae bacterium
CCCTTGCTGGTACCGCCGCGCATGTAGAGCGCGGGGATGCGGAGGATGGCCATCGATCAATCGGCACTGGACGGGGGTCGGCGCCGGGCGATGTCGATCGGCCGGCGAGCCCGGAGGATAGCGAAGCGGTCGACGACGTGCGAGAGCCCGTCGACGCGAAGGCGTCGCCGAGACCTTGGAGACGCCGTTCGGTCTCCTCCGCACCGACGGCCAGGTGGTCCCGGTTGCCCGCCGCCGCGGGCTCGGCCCATCATGCGAGCGACGAAGCACCGTCGGCGAGACGCAACGCACCCCGGAGGAAGACGCATGGACGAACGATTGGTCGCCGTGGCGGCGAGTCAGGCGCGATGGTCCGCGACCGCGAACCGGCTCAACCGGCGTTACCAGGGCACGCGCTGGACGACGCTGGCCCTCGCGATCGCCGGTGCGCTCGCAGCCGCCATCGCGAGCCAGGTCGAGAATCCGCTCCGGCTCTGGCTCGCCGCGGGCAGCGCGTGTCTGTTCGCGGTCGTGACGCTGATCACGGGCCGCTTCCTCGGCGGCTCGGAGGCCAGTGCCCGGACGCGGGCGCGCGCAGCTTCGGAAGCGCTGAAGCGCGAGGCGTACAAGTACGCCGCGCTCGCGGCACCCTACGATGGCTCGAGCGGCGGCGGCCGCCTGCTGCGCCAGGAAGCGGACCGGATCGAGAAGGACGTCGACGACCTGCTCGGGCTGCAGGTCGACGCGAAGCCGGGCTCGTTGCCGACGGACCGCATCGGCCCGGCCGACTACATCGCGCGACGCGTTCGTCACCAGATCGACGAGTACTTCCTGCCGCGCGCGAGGCGGTACCAGGCCGAGGCGCGGACGCTGCGCTGGACCGAGTTCGGCCTCGCGCTGCTGACGACCGTCCTGACCGCGTTGATGGCCTACGCGGACAAGAATCCGGTCGCCGGCGTCAGGTTCGACTTCGTCGCGTTGACCGCCGTGCTGACCACGATCTCCGGTGCGGTCCTCGCGCACGTCGAGGCATCGCAGTTCGACTTCGTCGTCACGTCGTACCGTGCGACCGCGCGACGGCTGCAATCGGCGTTGAGCGACGCGCCGTCCCCGGCGGTGGCCCCGTCGCCCGAGTGGTCGGCGTTCGTGCAGCAGTGCGAGGACATCCTGCAGCAGGAGAACGCCAGCTGGGTCGCCAAGTTCAGCAAGCCGGGGCTTCCGGCGGCCAACCGCTGACCGCCTGCGGGGCGCGCGAATCGTTCCCAGGTTGCTCCGGCGCCGTGCGGATGGCGGACGATCGTTCCGCGGCGGCGGACCGAGACGCCGCTTGATCGATAAAATAACAGTTGTTAATATCGCACCGTTATCTTCGACGTCCCGCGATGCAGTCCCTTCCCCGCCACTTCGGCTTCCTCCTGAAGGACACCAGCCGGCTCTATACGAGGCGCTTCGAGGAGCGTGCGCGGTCGTTCGGACTGACACTGACGCAGTGCAAGGCTCTCGTGCACCTGGCGAACAACGAAGGCGTCAGCCAGAAGCGTCTCTGCGAGCTGGCCGACATCGAACCGATGGCGATGGTCCGCATCGTCGACCGGATGGCCGCCGACGGCTGGATCGTCCGTGAACCGCATCCGTCCGATCGCCGCGCGCATCGCTTGCGCACGACACCGCAGTCGCAGCCGATCCAGGACCGCATCTGGGCGCTCGCGGACCGGACGCGGGCGGAGTTCATGGGCGACCTCGACGCCGCCGAGCGGAAGGCGTTCCTCGGCATGCTCCGGCGCATCCATGCGGCCGGGCTGTCGCTCGAGCCGGTGGCCGACGAGGCGTCGTCGCCGGCGGATCCGGACGGTCGGCGCGGGCCGTCGGTGCGACGGTCGGCGGCGGCAGGATCGTGAGCGAGACCGTCGACCCTGACGATCCGGCCGCCGGGGTTCCGGTGGTCGCGCCCGTCGTGACGGACGGACCGATCGCATCGCCGCGTCCCGGCAGGCGGCGCCTCCGCATCCTGTTGATGCTCGTCGTGCCGGTCGTCCTGCTCGCCGGTGCGGCGTGGCTCTACCTGACCGGCGGCCGCTACGAGGAAACCGACGACGCGTACGTCCGGGCGGCGATGGTCGCGGTCAGCGCCAACGTGTCGGGGCGGGTCTCGGAGATCGCCGTCCGCGAGAACCAGGTCGTGCAGCCCGGCGATCTGCTGTTCCGCATCGACGACGCGCCGTTCCGCATCGCCGTCCGGGAAGCGCAGGCGAAACTCGCATCGACGCGACTCGACGTCGACGCGATGAAGGCGACCTATCGACAGCACCGGGCGGACGTCGCGAGCGCCCGGGCCACCGCGGCCTATCAGCAGCGCGAGTTCGAGCGGCAGGACGGCCTGCTCGCATCGGGCATCGCGTCGCGCGCGCAGGTGGAGCAGTTGCGCAACGCGGCCGAGACGGGCCGGCAGCAGGTCGCCGCTGCGGAGCAGCGG
>CAXTDA010000581.1:0-352 GCA_964242935.1 uncultured Burkholderiaceae bacterium
CTTGCGGCCGCGGGGCGCGCCCGTGAGCGGGCGGGCCGCCGCCGGCGACGCCCGCGCCGCCGACGCGTGGCGGCGCGCGCTCGAAGGCGCGGCCGCGCCGGACGCGCGCGGTCGCACCGATCGCCGACGTGACGACGGCGCGACGCGCGGCGGCCGGACGATGGCGCTCGCGGTCTCGGCACGCGTCCGTGACGATGCCGTGGGTTGATCCGATCGACGGCGCGCCGCAGCGCCGTGCGCCGGTCTGACGATGGGCTTCGCCGTCCTCTGCCCGGGGCAGGGCGGCCAGCACGACGGGATGTTCGATCTGCTGGCCGGCGCCGCGTCGGGGCGCGAGGCGATCACGCGCGCC
>CAXTDA010000581.1:362-2448 GCA_964242935.1 uncultured Burkholderiaceae bacterium
TCGACTTCCTCGACCCGCAACCGAATCGACGTTTGTTCGGGAACGCGGTGGCGCAGCCGGCGATCTGCACGATCGCGGTCGCGACCTGGGCGGTCCTCGCGCCGCGCCTCGCCGCCGCCGACGTCGTGCCCGCGCTCTTCGCCGGCTACAGCGTCGGCGAGCTCGCGGCGTACGGGTGCGCCGGCGCGCTGTCGTTCGACGACACGTTGCACGTTGCCCGGGACCGCGCCGCGGCGATGGACGCGGCGAGTCGCGACGGCGACGGACTGCTCGCGTCGCGTGGCCTGTCGGTCGCCGAGGTCGCGACCCTCTGCACAACCGCCGGGGCCCACATCGCGATCGTCAACGGCGAGGACCAGGTGATCGTCGGCGGTCGCGCGGAATCGCGGGATGGCATCGCGGGGGCGGGGGCGGCCCGGGGTGCGACGACGCAGCGGCTTCCGGTCGCGGTGGCCGCGCACACGCCGCTTCTCGCCGCTGCGGTCGAACCGTTCCGCATCCGCCTCGGCGACGCGGCGTGGGATCGACCGACCGCGCCGGTGCTGGCCGGCATCGACGGGTCGTCGGTCCGTGATCCGGCGATCGCGATCGACCGGCTGGCGCGGCAGGTCGCGACCACGGTCCGCTGGTCGGATTGCATGGACGGCCTCGTCGAGCGCGGCGTGACGGCGGCGCTCGAGCTCGGACCCGGCAACGCGCTCTCGCGGCTGCTCCGCGAGCGGCATCCGACGATCGCGGTCCGCTCGATCGCTGACTTCCGCAGCTTCGACGCGGTCGTCGACTGGGTCGTCCGGACCGTCGCCGACTGACCCACGCGGTCAGAGATCGGCGGCCCGGCGGACCAGCGTGAAGACGCGGGTGTTGTCGATCGTCCCGTGGAACGCCGCGGCTCCGGCGCCGCTCGCCCGCAGGATCACGTCGCCGCCGCCGTTCGTGCCCTGGACGGTCTTGATCGCCGCCTCCTGCAGGTAGTCCTTCTGCAGCACGGTCGGCGAGTCGAGCGCGGTCCGGCGGTCGGGCCGGTTGGGTCCGTTGCCGAACACCAGCGACGTGTACGGCAAGCCGGTCGCGTCGACGTCCGGTTTGCCGGTGACCGCGTTCAGGTGCAGGCCGAGCACGTCGCTGCCGCGACGACCGCCGCCGATGTACGCCATCGACGCATCGTGGTCGCCGGTCACGACCACCAGCGTCTTCGCGAGATCCGCCCGGTCGAGCGCGACCTTGACGGCGTCGTCGAAGGCGATCGTGTCGACCAGCGCGCGGCGGGCATTGCCGGCGCGGAGCGCCTGCCCGATGCGGCCGGCCTGCACGACGAGCACGTAGCCGTTCCGGTTCGTCGTCAGGATGTCGAGCGCCTTCGACGTCATCGCGGCGAGGCTCGGTTCGCGCTTCGGATCGCGATCGAGCTCGTACGACATCGCGTTCTGGTCGTCGGCGAAGTCGTAGAGACCGATCATCCGCGAGCCGGGTGCGATCGGCGCGGCGTTCATCGCGGTCAGGTCGGTGACGAACGTGTAGCCGAGCGTCTGCATCTCGCCGACCAGCTCGCGTCCGTCGGGGCGTCCGCGCGGCCGCTTCGCCGCGTCGAACGGCCGCCACAGGCTGCTGATCCCGCCCATCATCACGTCGACCCCGCGACCCAGGCCGGCGTTGAAGCCGGCGCCGCCGGGCACCGCCTGCCGCGCCACTTCGTACTCGGCATCACGGTGGCAGACGTGCGCGTACGACGCCGCGGCGGCGCCGCCGGTCAGGCGACCGGTCGTCACGATGCCGGTCCCCTTGTTCCTCGCGGCCGCGAGCTCGAGCAGCGTGCGCGACGGCGCGCCGTTGCCGGACGCGGGGCAATGGTTCTCGGCATTGGCGACGCTGCGGATCGGATCCTTCCCGGGCGCGAATCCCGTCGCGCGCGTCGTGCTGTCCATCGCGACGACGTCGTTGCGGACCTTGACGCCGGTCAGCATCGCCGTCACCGCGGCCGCGTCGTCGCTGGTCTGCGCATCGAGCGACCAGGTGCGCACGCGGGCGACGACCGGCATCGTGTCGATCGTCAGCGTGCCGTCCACCTTGTAGCGCATCGTCCGCCCGG
>CAXTDA010000582.1:0-2436 GCA_964242935.1 uncultured Burkholderiaceae bacterium
CCTGGTAGCAGAGCGACTTGCCCGCGCCGGTCGGCATGATCGCGAGCGTGTCGCGACCGTTCATCGCGCGGCCGATCACGTCGGCCTGGCCCTCGCGCAATCGCTCGATGCCGAAGGTGTCGCGCAGCAACGGCCGCACGCGGCGTTGCCAGGCGACGACGTTGGACGGGGGGCGAGGGGAGCGTGGCATGTCGGCGAGATCGGGGCCGCAGCATGCGATGTGCCCGGGCGCTACCCCCATTCTCCGATCGATCGCAGCCACCGTGGCTCGCGAACCGGGCGGGGGACGGAAGGAACGTCGCACCGTTCCCTTACCATCGGTGGACGATGAAAGGGAACGCCATGGAAGAACCGCAGATCCGCTTCGACGACGGCGCCGCGTACGAGCAGTTCATGGGCCAATGGAGCCGTCTCGTCGGCGACATCTTCCTGCCGTGGCTCGCCCCGTCGGCGGGCTGGCGCTGGGTCGACGTCGGCTGCGGCAACGGCGCGTTCACCGAGCAACTGGTCGCTTCGTGCGCGCCGACCACCGTCGACGGCATCGATCCGTCGCCGGAGCAGATCGACTACGCGCGCACCCGCCTCGCCGACGCGCGGGTCCGCTTCCGGCAGGGCGACGCGATGGACCTGCCGTATGCCGACGCCGCGTTCGACGCGGCGGTCATGGCGCTCGTCATCTTCTTCGTCCCCGACCCGGCGCGCGGTGTCGCCGAGCTGGCGCGGGTGGTGCGGCCGGGCGGCAGCGTGTCCGCATATGCGTGGGACATCCTCGGCGGCGGCTTTCCGTTCGCGGCGCTGCAGGAGGAGATGGCGACGCTGGGCACACCGCCGCTCTGGCCGCCCAGCGTCGACGCGTCGCGGCTCGACGCGCTGCGGACGTTGTGGGCCGGCGCGGGACTGGGGCAGGTCGCGACGCGCGAGATCCGCGTCGAACGGACGTTCGCGGACTTCGACACGTTCTGGACGATCGCCCGCCTCGGCCCGCGCCTCGCGCCGCGCATGGCGTCGATGCCGGAGGACGAACGTGAACGTCTGCAGACGGGCTTGCGCAAACGCCTCGCCGTCGGCCCCGACGGCACGATCACCGTCGCCGCGAGCGCCAACGCGATCAAGGGCGTGGTACCGACGTCGCGGTGACTGCGGCGCGGCGCCGCTTCGTGGCCGCCGCGCCGACCGTGAGCCCCGCCAAGATCAACGCGACCGTTCCCGGCTCCGGGACCACCGCAACCAGGTTCGTGAACGCGCCGTCGAACCGATAGGTCGCCGCGCGCCCGTCGATCGTCGTGTTCGACAACAGCTCGCGGAACATCGCGTCGCCGCCGAGGTTGCCGGCGAAGCGGATCGCGTAGTCGGCGGGCGACGTCGCGAAGAAGCCGGTGATGATCAGCAGCGCGTCGTCGGTCACGTTCCCGAGCCCGCCGAACGTCAGCGACGAGCCGCCGAGCTCGATCGCCGAGCTCGCGTCGACGATCAGGCGCGCGAACGTCCCCCCGTTCGCGCCGCCGGCGTTCGCGAGGCGCAGCGTGCCGCCCGCGAGCTCGAGCACGCTCGCGGCGGACAGGCGGTTCCGTCCGTCGAGGACCAGCGTCGCGGTGCCGTCGATCCTCGTCGTGCCGCCGTACGTGCTCGCACCCGACAGCGTGGTCGTGCCGCTCTTCGCCTCGACGGTCGCGAAGTTGGCGATCGATCCGGCGTACGCGAAGCGCTGGCCATTGCCGAGGTCGATTGCGAGCACATTCGTTCCGCCCACACCGCCACTGATGTCGCCGACGATGAATGCCTGGCCGCCGACGATGTTCAGCGTGTTGTCGCCGCCGCCGAGGTCGATCGCCTTGCCGCTGCTGCCACCGTCGATCGTGCCGCCGTTCGTCAGCGTGTCGTTGTCGAAGCCGGTGCGAACGGCTGCCGCCGTGGCGCTGCCGCCGCGCAGCGTGGCGCCGGCCGCGTTGTCGATCGTCACGGTGAAGCCGCTCGCCGGGCCGTCCACCACGATGGCCGAGTCGTTCTGGCCGCGGATCAGGCCGCCGGCGCCGTTCGTGATGGTCGCGTTGCCGTAGATCGCTTCGCGCGTGCCGGCGAGCGGGCCGGTGGCGATGTCGTTGCCGACCAGCGTGATGCCGCGGCCGACCGCGTTGGTGTTGCCGCTCGCGACCAGGCCTTCGATGGTGCCGCTGTTGACGATGGTGCCGCCGCCCACCGAGAGGCCTTCGCTGAACGCGAGCCCCGACCCGGCCGGGCTGAACGCGTTGGTCGAGCGGATGACGCCGCTGTTCGTCAGTTGCACGAGCCCGTCGATGTCGACCCCGTCGCCGTCGCCGGTCACGCCGTTGCCGACGATGAGGCCGGCGTTCGTCACCGTCACGACCTGGCGCGCGTTGAACCCGTCGAAGTTGAGGCCCGCGCCGTTGTCGCCCTGGATGCGGCCGCCCGCGCGGT
>CAXTDA010000583.1:0-2427 GCA_964242935.1 uncultured Burkholderiaceae bacterium
GCGCCGAGCAGCGCGAACGCGAGCGAGTCGACCGGCAGTCGCGACCGCCGCGCGGGCGCGCCGACGCTCGTCGACGAGGCACGCTTCATCGACCTTCTCAACGATCCGCGAACGCGATCCGGGCGCCGAGCGCGATGAACGCCGCACCGATCGCGCGGTCGAGCCAGGCCTTGACGCGCGGCACCGAGCGCATGCGGTGCGTCGCGCGCGCCGCGACCCAGGCCACGCAGCCGTTGTAGACGGTGCTGATCGCGACCAGCAGGCCGCCGAGCACGACGAAAGCCGCCGTCTTCGACGCGCTCGTGTCCGCGACGAACTGCGGGAAGAACGACAGGAAGAAGAGGACGACCTTCGGATTGAAGAGATTCGTCAACAGGCCCTGGACGAACGTGCGCGACGCCGGACGGCGCGACGCGGCCGCATCCACGACCCCCGGGACCGGGTCCGCCATCGCGGCGGCCGGTCGCAGCGACGCGACCAGCATGCGGCCGCCGAGGAACACGAGGTACGCGGCACCGACGACCTTGACGACGAGGAACGCGCTGGCCGACGCGGCGAGGAGCGCCGTCAGCCCGAGCGCGAGGGCCACGTGTGGATCGCACAGCCGGCCGAGATGCCGAGCACCGACAGGAGGCCGGCCCGCCGGCCGTGGGCGACGCTCTGCCCGACGATGAAGGCCGTGTCCGGACCGGGCGTCAGGTTCAGCAGCAATACCGCGATGCAGAACAGCCCCGGCTGGACGATGCCGAGGTCGGCGAACAGGGACATCGGGAACCTCGCGGGCGGGTCGGGCCCGCATTCTAGGCCGCGCCGTGCGGTGTCACGCGGCCGCGGCGAGCGGGTCCGTCAACAACGCGCGACGCGTCCGCGCCGGCAGGTCGTCGCGAAACAGACGCTGTGCGGTCGCGTGCGCCGAGCGGCCGATGCGTTCGCGCAAGGCCGGGTCGGCATGCAGCGCGTCGAGCTGCATCATCGCGTCGCGCGGATCGTCGAACAGGAAGCCGTTCTCGCCGTGCTCGATGTGCCGGGCATAGCCGCCGCGCGCCTCGGCCACGACCGGGATCCCGCACAGCATCGCCTCGAGCACGACGCGACCGAAGGCCTCGAAGTACGCGGGATGCGTGCGGTAATAGAACGCGTCGAGCGTCGACAGGAAGTCGGCCGGCGGCACCGCGCCCGCCGGCAGCAGCTCGACGTGCGGGTCGGTGGCGACGTTCGACCGGAGCGACGCGCCGCCCATCACGCGCACATGCATGCCGCGCCCGGCGAGCGCGCTGAAGAACGGCGGGTCGCTCGGATGGTGCTTCCGCGGGTTGTCGCGCGACAGCCGGCCGACCGTGAAGCGGTCGCGCGTCCGCCGGCCTTCGCGCCCGCGACGCTCGAAGACCGCGTCGAAGGCCGACGGCTCGACGAAGCTTTCGAGCACCAGTCCGTCGTCGACCAGGCGGCGGTCGCCCGACATCGCTCGCAGGTCGCGCCGCGTGGCGTCGCGCAGCGCCTCGGACGTGTAGACGATCTGCACCGGCCGGTCGCCGATGCGCTGCAGCGTCTTGAGCAGCCGATCGGGCTGTTCGGTGTTGTAGATGACGACGATGCGCTCGGCGGCGGTGCGACGGATCCAGTGGCCGTTCCGGAAATACACGCCCACCAGCACGACGGTGCCGTGACGCGGATGTCGCCACGGGCGGATCGCCGCGACCGGAAGCTCGCGGAACGCGTCGTCGACGCGATACTCGCTCCACAGGCGCACCGGGCGTTCACCGCCAAGCAGCTTGTAAAGGTCGACCGTCCGCAGGTCCGCGCCACCGGTCGCGTCCCAGAGCGGATTGACGAGATGCACGACCGCGTGCGTGGCGGCGGTCGAACGGGGAGACGAGGTCGGCACGCCGCGGATTGCAGCGTAGCCGCGCCGCTCCAGGCGTCACGAACGACGTGGAAGCCGTTTCGAAATGTTGCGGTACCGCGTCAGCCCACGACGTACGGCGCGAAGTCTCGCGCGAAACTTCGGGCCGGCTGCCGCTTCCCGCCGGCCTTCTGCAACTCGGTCAGCGCGATTGCGCCGTCGGCGGTCGCGACGATCAGCGCGCCGTCGTCGACCGGTTCGTTGGTCGATGGCCGTTCGACGAAGCGGAGGACTTCGCCGGGGACCGTCGGTGCGGCCCGGTCGGCGACCAGCAGCGAAAGCGCCCGAGCCGGGAGCGCGGCGGCGCGCCAGACCTTCCAGGTCTCCGCCGCACCGCCGGCGGCGGTCGCGAACGTCGTGCTGCACCCGGGCCACGGATCGAACGCCCGGATCCGGTCGACGAGTTCGCGCGCCGGCCGCGTGAAGTCGAGCGGCGCCTCGGCCTTCGACAGCTTCGCGGCGTACGTCACCGAGGCGGCGTCGTCGGCATCGTGTTGCACTCGCGGCGACAGGCTGCCGGCGGC
>CAXTDA010000584.1:0-2426 GCA_964242935.1 uncultured Burkholderiaceae bacterium
GGCGTTGCTGGGCGGCGAGGCGCTGCAGGCGCTGGCGGTCGGCGTGCTGGCCGAATGGGCGGCGCCCGATCGCGGCGCCGCGCAGGGCGCGCTGCGCGCGGCCGCGAGCGGATCGCTCGGGATGGCCGGCGGGCAGGCGATCGACCTCGACAGCGTCGGCAAGCGGCTCGCCTGGTCGGACCTCGAGGCGATGCATCGCGCGAAGACCGGCGCGCTGCTGCGCGCCGCGACCGTGCTCGGCGCGACGGCAGCGCATACGCCGAGCGACCGTGAGGCCGCTGCGCTCGATCGCTATGCCGCCGCGGTCGGGCTCGCGTTCCAGGTGGTCGACGACGTGCTCGACGTCGAGACCGACAGCGCGACCCTCGGCAAGACGGCCGGCAAGGACGCGATGCACGACAAGCCGACCGTCGTCACGACCCTCGGGCTCGCGGCCGCGAAGGCGCTCGCCACCACGCTCCGCGACGACGCCGAACGGGCCCTCGACGATCTCGGCGGCGATGCGCGACGGCTCCGCGACATCGCCCGCTTCGTGATCGGTCGTTCGTTTTGATCGGCCGAACGCATCCACCGCATCATCACGCGCGTATGCCCGTCGCCGCCCATCCTTCTCGTCGTCTCGAGTCTCGCCCATCCGCATGAACGATCTGCTGCAAATCATCGACTCGCCGGCCGACCTGAAGAAGCTCGAGCGCCACCAGCTGCACGCGGTCGCGCAGCAGCTCCGCTCGTACGTCCTCGACTCGGTCTCGAAGACCGGCGGCCACCTGTCGTCGAACCTCGGCACGATCGAGTTGACGATCGCGCTCCATTACGTGTTCGACACGCCGCGCGACCGCATCGTGTGGGATGTCGGCCACCAGACCTATCCGCACAAGATCCTGACGGGTCGCCGCGACCGCATGCACACGCTTCGGCAGAAGGACGGCATCTCCGGCTTCCCGAGGCGCGCCGAGTCCGAGTACGACACGTTCGGGACGGCGCATTCGTCGACCAGCATCTCGGCCGCGCTCGGGATGGCGACCGCGCACAAGATGAAGGGCGAGAAGAACCGGAAGAGCATCGCGGTGATCGGCGACGGCGCGATGTCGGCCGGGATGGCCTACGAGGCGCTGAACAACGCCGGCGTGATGCCGGACGTCGACCTGCTCGTGATCCTGAACGACAACGACATGTCGATCTCGCCGCCGGTCGGCGCGCTCAACAAGTACCTCGCGCGCCTGATGAGCGGCAAGTTCTACGCGACCGCGAAGAACGTCGGCCGCCAGGTGCTCGGCGTGGCGCCGCCGCTGTTCGAGCTCGCGAAGAAGTTCGAGGAGCATGCGAAGGGCATGGTCGTGCCGGCGACGATGTTCGAGGAGTTCGGCTTCAACTACATCGGGCCGATCGACGGCCACGACCTCGAGTCGCTGATCCCGACGCTCGAGAACCTGAAGGAGCTCGGCGGGCCGCAGTTCCTGCACGTCGTGACGAAGAAGGGGCAGGGCTACAAGCTCGCGGAGGCCGATCCGGTGCTCTACCACGGCCCGAGCAAGTTCGATCCGGATGTCGGCATCACGCCGTCGGCCGCGGGGCGGAAGAGCTACACGCAGGTGTTCGGCACGTGGCTGTGCGACATGGCGGCCGCCGACCATCGGCTGGTCGGCATCACGCCGGCGATGCGCGAAGGCTCGGGCATGGTCGAGTTCGAGCGGCGCTTCAAGGACCGCTACTTCGACGTCGGCATCGCCGAGCAGCACGCGGTGACGTTCGCGGGCGGCATCGCGACCGAGGGCATGAAGCCGGTGGTCGCGATCTACTCGACGTTCCTGCAGCGCGGCTACGACCAGCTGATCCACGACGTCGCGCTGCAGAACCTCGACGTCACGTTCGCGCTCGACCGCGCGGGCCTGGTCGGCGCCGACGGCGCGACGCACGCCGGCAACTACGACCTCGCGTACCTGCGCTGCATCCCGAACATGGTCGTGATGGCCGCCTCCGACGAGGCCGAGTGCCGGGCGATGCTGAGCACCGGCTTCCTGTACGACGGTCCCGCGGCGATCCGTTACCCGCGCGGGACGGCCGCCGCGTCGCATGCGGCCTCGGGCAGCACCGCGACGCTCGCGCCGCTCGCGATCGGCAAGGGCATCGTGCTGCGCGACAGCAGCGCGGCGTCGCGTTCGCCGGTCGCGGGGCCGCGCGTCGCGATCCTCGCGTTCGGTTCGATGGTCCACGCGGCGCTCGCGGCCGGCGAGACGCTCGACGCGACGGTCGCCAATATGCGCTTCGTGAAGCCGCTCGATGCGGCGCTGCTCGTCGAGCTCGCGCAACAACACGACCTGCTCGTCACCGTCGAGGAGGGCGCGGTGATGGGCGGCGCCGGGGCGGCGTGTGCCGAGGCGATCGCCGACACGGCGCTGGTGCGGCCGTGATTGCATTTGGGCCTT
>CAXTDA010000585.1:0-2424 GCA_964242935.1 uncultured Burkholderiaceae bacterium
CCCCCGCGCCGGCGAACAGCGTCGCGAGCAGCACGGCGCCGAACGTCTGGCCGGTCAATCTCGCTGTCCCCAGCATCCCGCTCGCACCGCCGGACCGCTGCTGCGGCGCGCTGGTGACGATGGTGTGATTGTTCGGCGACTGGAAGAGCCCGAAGCCGATGCCGCAGACCACCATGCGCCACGCGATGTCGAGGTTCGTCGGATGCGCGGGCAACCACGCGAGGGCCGTCAGGCCGATCGCCATCGACGCCATGCCGATGCCGCCGAGCAGTCCGTCCGGATAGCGGCCGATCAGCCGCCCGGCGACCGGCGCCGCGAGCACGACGCCGAGCGGCCATGCGGTCATCAGCAGGCCGGCCTCGGAGTGCGAGCGCTGGAACGCGCCGAGGAACAGGAACGGGAGCGCGATGTACGCAAGAGTCTGCGCGGCGAAGGCGGTGACCGATGCGCACATCGACCATGCGAAGACCGGGATGCGCAGCAGGTCGATCGGCAGCATCGGCACGGCGCGGCGCCACTGGCTCCGGACATACAGCACGCCGACGACCGCGCCGGCGGCCATCAGCGCCGTCCCGCCGCGCCAGCCGAATCCGGCGAGGCTCCCCTGCGTGCCGATCGCCTCCGCACCGAGGAAGAAGAGGCCGAACATCAGCGCATTCATCACCACGTCGGACGCGCGCAACGACAGGCCGGCGGCGGGCGCCGACACGTTGCCGGGCAGTGACCGGAAGCCGACGAACAGCGCGATCAGCCCGACCGGCAGGTTGACGAGGAACAGGGCCGGCCAGCTCGCGAACGACAGGATCAGCGCCGCGATCGACGGCCCGGCTACCGAGCCGGTCGCGACCACCAGCGAGTTGATCGCCACGCCCCGACCGAGCAGGCGCGACGGGAAGATCGCCCGGACCAGCGCCGCGTTGACCGCCATGATGCCGGCCGCGCCCATCCCCTGGAGGGCCCGGGCGACGACGAGCCACTCGAGGGTCGGCGCCATCGCGCACGACAGCGACGCGATCGTGAAGACGGCGATCCCGCCGAGGTAGACGCGCCGGTGACCGACCAGGTCGCCCAGCAACGCGAGCGGCAGCAGCAACGCGAGGATCGCGAGCTGATAAGCCGTCACGACCCAGATCGCATGCGTGGCGGTCGCGTGCAGGCTCGCCGCGATGCCCGGGAGAGCGAGATTGACGATCGTCGCGTCGAGGACGGACAGCGAGATGCCGAGGATGACCGCCGTCATCGCGACGTGACGGGCGGGTGTCGGCATTCCTTCGTACGGAGTTGGGGCAGGCATGCGAGGTCGCGGACTTGGGCCGGGCGATGCTAGCAGCGGCGTTCGCGCGGGCTCGTCGGACTGGCGACGTACGGGACCGGCGCGCGCGACGAGCCGGGCACCGGTGGGACCGGAACCGAGAAGCCGCTCGAGTCGGATCGAGTCTGTCGAGCGAGCGCACGGTCGATTCCGCACGAACGCGTCGTCGAGTGTCGCGCTTAGCTTCCGGGACGACGCCGTCTCGGCTCGACTCACTCCCCGCGCGAACGCTCGCTCGACCGTGCCGGTCAGTGGGTCGGCAGCGCTCACGACAACGAGCGACCACAATCCGGTTCGATTTCGTCCCGGCGAAGGTCGGGACCCAAGTGGCTTGTCCGTCGCACTGCACGGACTTGGGCTCCGGCCTGCGCCGGGGCGACAAAGAATGGTGAGGGGCAAGACCTCGCACCGTGGGTGGCCCGCCACCCGGGGGCCCCAGGGGGGGGGGGGGGGGGGGGGGGGGGGGCGCCCGGCCCGGGGGGCTCCCCAAGGTTATTGCGAGTGGCGCCCTCTCTAATTGGGGCTACCCTCTCTAATTTCTTGTCGCCCCGGCGATGGCCGGGACCCAAGTGTCTTGTCCGTCGCGATGCACGGACTTAGGCCCCGGCCTGCGCCGGGGCGACAAAGCATCGTGAGGTGCAGGACCTCGTACAGTTGTTCCCGCTAAATCGGGAACCCATTGGCTTGGGTGACGGAGGTGAACCCATCAACGACGCTGCCTTCCCGTTCGCGGGAACGACGAGATCACGCCACGGCGGTCAACCCGCCGTCCGCAGCCCGACCGCGGTCCGCTGCATCGGCACGAAGCCGGGTAGTCGCTCTACCCGCGCGAGCCAGTCGCGCACCGCCGGATACGCGTCGAGCGCGATCCCGCCTTCGGGGGCGTGCGCGGTGTAGGTGTACAGCGCGACGTCGGCGATGGTCGGTCGCTCGCCGCCGGCGAGCCATCGTCCGGGCGTGTCCTGCAACGAGCCCTCCACGCGCGTCAGCAGCCAGTGGGCTTCCTGGACCGCGGCGGTCGTGTCGCGGTTCAGGTGGAAGACGTTGATGGCGCGGGCGGTCGCGGCGCCGCGCGCGAGCGCGCCGGCGGACTGCGACAGCCACTGCTGCAC
>CAXTDA010000586.1:0-2422 GCA_964242935.1 uncultured Burkholderiaceae bacterium
CCACCCGCCGGCGGTGGGGGCGACCCGGCTGGGGGCGGGGGGCCTCGTCGGCCGCCTCGAGGTTCGTCCGGGTCGCGGTCTCCTCGATGTCGCCGCCGCGCGTCGCGCGCGCCGAGTTGACGTCGATCGAGACCAGCGCCTCGGTGTGATCGATGACGATCGCGCCGCCCGACGGCAGCGGAACGGTGCGCGAATGCGCCGTCTCGATCTGGTGCTCGATCTGGAACCGCGAGAACAGCGGCACGTCGTCGCGGTAGCGCTTCACGCGCGCCACCATGTCGGGCATCACGTGCGCCATGAACTGGCGCGCCTGCTCGTACACGTCGTCGGTGTCGATCAGCAGCTCGCCGATGTCCGGCTGGAAGTAGTCGCGGATCGCGCGGATCACGAGGCTCGACTCCTGGTAGATCAGGAACGCGCCGCTCTGCGAGTTGCCGGCACCCTCGATCGCGCGCCAGAGCTGCATCAGGTAGTTCAGGTCCCACTGCAGCTCGGGGGCGCTTCGGCCGATGCCGGCGGTGCGCGCGATGATGCTCATGCCGGGTGGCAGCTCGAGCTGGTCCATCGTGTCCCGCAGTTCCTGGCGGTCCTCGCCCTCGACGCGCCGCGAGACGCCGCCGCCGCGCGGGTTGTTCGGCATCAGCACGAGATAGCGGCCGGCGAGCGAGATGAACGTCGTCAGCGCCGCGCCCTTGTTGCCGCGCTCTTCCTTCTCGACCTGGACGAACAGCTCCATGCCTTCCTTGCACGCTTCCTTGATGGTCGCGGTGCGCGGGTCGGCGCCCTCGCGGAAATATTGCTTGGAAATCTCCTTGAACGGCAGGAAGCCGTGGCGTTCCTCGCCGTACGAGACGAAACACGCCTCGAGGCTCGGCTCGACGCGGGTGATGACGCCCTTGTAGATGTTCGACTTCCGCTGTTCGCGACCGGCGGCTTCGATGTCGAGGTCGATCAGCTTCTGACCTTCGACGATGGCGACGCGCAGCTCTTCGGCGTGCGTCGCATTGAACAACATGCGCTTCATGATGGCTCCTCGCGTCCCGGTGCTCGGCGCCGGGAACGGCTGATTGCTTCGAAAGCGCGAGGAAGAAGAAAGCGGCGGGAACTGCCGTCCGGCCCGAAGGGGCGCTGCGGCTTCCGCAGCGCGGGTTCGGGCCTAGGGCACTGGCCGAGCGGTCGCGGGCCGGTCGATCGTCACGATTGCCGGGTCGGGCCGCACGCGTCAGCGGTCCGCCGGCGCGACGGCGCACGGGGAAGATCGGGCTGGGCGGGACGACGGGAATCGGGCAAGGGTTTCGACGACGGGGCAGCAACGCATTCGGGCCGGCGCGTCGATCCTTCGACGCGCCACGGATTCTTGAACGACCGCAATCTCTTTCCGCATCCGCCACGCGGTGCCGGACGACGCGAAGGCGCCTTCCCTGCAGCTTGCGCGACGGTCGCGCGCGTGCCCGTCACGGTGGGCATCACGACCGGCATGTAAACTCCCTCTCTGCGCTCCTGACCCGGCGGGTCGGTGCGCATCACACGGTTCACACGCATTCGTTTGTCGTCGGTCCGGGTTCACGACCACCGGTCGCCTCACCCCATCGCCGCCGCGCCGTCTCGACTGCACGCGGCCTGCCGGTCCTGACAACGTCGCAAATTATAGTTCAGGATGAACGGCTTAGGCGAACGCGCCCGGAAATCGCTCGATCGACCCGCCGCAGGGGTCCGATCGACGCCCGCGATCGTGCCCGCGGCGCCGTCGTTCTCGGCCGCCGACCGCGTCACGCAATCCACGATCGACGACGAGGAAGGCGGGCAGCGCCTCGATAATTATCTGTTCCGGCGCGCGAAGGGCGTCCCGAAGAGTCACATCTACCGGATCGTCCGCAGCGGCGAGGTGCGGGTCAACGGCCGCCGTGTCGACGCCGACTACCGACTGGTGGTCGGCGACGTGTTGCGCATTCCGCCGATGCGGCTCGCCGAGCGGGCCGTGGACGACGCGGCCGGTCGACGCGAGAGGCCGGTCGCGCTTCCGATCGTCCACGAGGACGACGCGTTGCTCGTGGTCGACAAGCCGGCCGGCGTCGCGGTGCACGGCGGCAGCGGGATCAGCTTCGGCGTCATCGAACAGTTGCGGGTCGCCCGGCCGGACGCCCGTTTCCTCGAACTCGTCCACCGGCTCGACCGCGACACGTCGGGGCTGCTGATGATCGCGAAGAAGCGCGCGGCGCTGGTCCGGCTCCACGACGACCTGCGCGAAGGCCGCGTCCGGAAGCGCTACCTCGCCTGCGCGAGCGGGCCGTGGCCCGAGGCGCGGCGGCAGGTCAAGGCGCCGCTCGTCAAGTTCCATCTCGCCGACGGCGAGCGTCGGGTGCGGGTCGCCCCACGCCATGCCCACGGCGCGCACGCCCCCCCCCCCAGCAACACCCGCGAC
>CAXTDA010000587.1:0-2419 GCA_964242935.1 uncultured Burkholderiaceae bacterium
GTCGAGGAGGGCGGTCTTGGGGTCGATCATGATGGAGGGTGGTTGATTGATTCGAGCGGCGACAAGGGCGGACGGGACTATCGCTCGGGCCGCAGGTCGACGCGCCAGACGGCGTACGGGTTGATCGCCGGATCGAGCCGCATCCGCTGCATCTTGCCCTGCCAGCGGAAACGCTGTCCGCCGACCAGTTCGGTGACGCCGACCGTCGCGTCGTCGGGTCGGCCCCATTCCCACAACGGGAGCTCGAAGTCGGCCTCGTGCACGCCGAACGGGTCGAGGTTGATGGCGACCAGCACGACGTTGCTGCGGTCCTCGGTCGCCTTGACGAAATAGAGCAGATTCGGGTCGTAGACCTCGAGGAAGCGGACGTTCAAGTGCGTGCGGAGCGCCGGGTTCTCGCGACGGATGTGGTTCAGCCGCGTGATCTCCGCGACGATGTTGCCCGGCCGCTGCCAGTCCCACGCGCGCAGTTCGTATTTCTCGGAGTCGAGATAGTCCTCCTTCCCCGGGACCGGCGTCGCCTCGCAGAGCTCGAAGCCGCTGTAGACGCCCCACAGGCCCGACAGCGTCGACGCGAGCGCGGCGCGGATCAGGAAGCCGGCGCGCCCCGAACGCTGCAGGAAGACCGGGTTGATGTCGGGCGTGTTGACGAAGAAATTCGGCCGGAAGAACTCGCGCGGAACCGACGTCAGCGACTCGCTCGAATGCGCGCCGGTCAGCTCGGTCAGGTAGTCGATGAACTCCTGCTTCGTGTGGCGCCACGTGAAGTAGGTGTACGACTGCGAGAAGCCGACCTTCGCGAGCCGGTACATTACCTTCGGCCGCGTGAACGCCTCGGACAGGAAGATCACGTCCGGATACTTCGCGCGCACCTCGCCGATCATCCATTCCCAGAACGGCAGCGGCTTCGTGTGCGGGTTGTCGACGCGGAAGATGCGGACGCCCTGTTCCACCCAGAGCACGATCACGTCGCGAAGCGCGGCCCAGAGCGCGGCCGGCGTGTCGGCGCCTTTCGCTTCGGCGTAGAAGTCGACGTTGACGATGTCCTCGTACTTCTTCGGCGGGTTCTCGGCGTAGCGGATCGATCCGTCCGGCCGCCACGCGAACCAGCCCGGGTGGTCGCGCAGCCACGGGTGGTCCGGCGAGCACTGGATCGCGAAGTCGAGCGCGAGTTCGAGGCCGTGCGCGAGCGCCGCGTCGCGCAGGCGCCGGAAGTCGTCGAAGGTGCCGAGCTCGGGATGCAGCGCGTCGTGCCCGCCGTCTTCTGCGCCGATCGCGTACGGGCTGCCGGGATCGCCGTCCAGCGCGGTCAGGCTGTTGTTGCGACCCTTCCGGTTCCGCTTCCCGATCGGATGGATCGGCGGGAAATACAGCACGTCGAAACCCATCGCGCGGACCGCGGGGAGCCGCGCGATGACATCGTCGAACGTGCCGTGGTGGGTCGCCGGCGCGCCCGGCGGGTTGCCGAGCGAGCGCGGGAACAGCTCGTACCACGCGGCGAACGAGGCCTCGGTCCGCTCCGCGTCGACCGGATAGATCGCGTCGGGCCGGACCGCGAACGCGCGATGGTCCGCGTCCTGCAGGTCGAGCAGCGTCTGCGACGCCAGCAGCGACGCGACCTGCGCGGCCATCGTCTTCCGGTCGACCTGCGCACTCGTCGACGCGGCCAGGCCCTTCGCGAGCGTCGTCAGGCGCCGGACCACGTCGGGGCGCCGGATCGTCTTCGCGTGGGCCAGCGCCCGTTCGACCAGCAGGCGGCCTTCGACCAGCTCGAGCGACACGTCGAGGCCGGCCGCCGACTTCTTGTCGAGCTCGTTCCGGTACGTCGCGAACACGTCGCGCCACGCCTCGATCGTGAATTCGTGGCGGCCGACGCGAAGCAGCGGGAAGCGCGCGCGGAAGCGGTCGTTGCCGATCGGCTCCATCCGCGCCTGCCGCCAGTCGCGTTCGCCGGCGGCGCGGTACAGCAGCGACGCGCCGAGCTTCTCGTGGCCGTCGATGACGATGTCGGCTTCGACGACGACGGCTTCGCCCGCGGTGCGCTTGACCGGGAAGCGGCCGTCGTCGACCGACGGCGTCACCGCCTCGATCGCGAGCCGCGGCATCAGCAGCGCGGCTTCGGTCGAGCGACGGCCGGTCGGCACGGCACGCTCGATCACCGGCAGCCGCGACGCCTCGAAGAGCCGCGTCTCGCCCGGGCCGAGCTCGAGCGTCGAGACCGGGTCGATCGCGATCGCCGCAGTGTGCTCGTCGCGCGCGATTTCCTCGTAGCGACCGAAGCCGCCGAGCGCGCCGGTCACGATCGAGCCGGCGAGCCGCGCGGGCGCCGCCGGGTCGGGGTTGGTCAGGACGATCCGCACCCGGCTGCTGCCACGCAGGTCGGCGACGGCGCTCCGCACGAGCGCCGTGACCGGTGCGT
>CAXTDA010000588.1:0-2416 GCA_964242935.1 uncultured Burkholderiaceae bacterium
GCGGAGTGCCGCCTCGCGCATCAGCCGGAACCCGTCGTGCGGCGGCGCCATGAACTCGGTGCTCTTCGCGCCGTACGCGATGTTGATTCGCGCCGCGTGGACCCGCTCGGTCGAATACGTGTCGAGCAGCGAAGGCGACGCCCGGCCGGCGACCACGGCGGCGAGCTTCCATGCGAGGTTGCCGGCGTCGTCGAGCCCGGAGTTCATCCCGCGGACGCCGAAGATCGGAACGAGGTGCGCGGCGTCACCGGCGAAGAGCACGCGGCCGTGACGATAGTCGTCGAGCGTCAGGCACTTCGCGTTGTACATCGAGATCCACACCGGCTTCCAGTCGGCCGTCTCGCCGATCATCGCGAGGTGGCTCTGCACCCGCGGCAGCACGTTCTCGGGCTTGACCGCCTCGTCGGCGTCCTCGTCGTCGTCGATCTGGTAGTCGATGCGCCAGATGTCGTCGGGTTGGCGATGCATCAGGATCGTCGATCCGGGGTTCGACGGCGGATCGAACCACGCGAGTCGCTCGACCGCGCGCGACGAGTGCTGCGCGATGTCGACGATCACGTAACGCCCTTCGTACTGGACGCCCTTCAGCGTCAGGCCGAGCCGGTCGCGGGCCGTGCTGCGCCCGCCGTCGCACGCGACGACCCACGGTGCCCGCAGGGTCTCCGCCGCGTCGTCCGGCCCGACGACGTCGACCTCGACGCCGTCGGCCGTGTGCCGCAGGTCGGTGGCGCGGGTCGACCAGCGCACCGTCGCGCCCGATCGTTCGCACGCGCGGTGCGCCGCCTCTTCGACGTGGTACTGCTGGACGTTGACCATCGGCGGGAACCGGTCGGTCGCGCCGCTCGGCATCGTGAAGTGCAGCACCTCGCGGTCGCGGAAGTAGCTGCGGCCGCCGACCCACGCCAGGCCGATGCGCATCACCGCTTCGTCGGCGCCGGCCCACGCGAGCACTTCGAGCGAACGCCGGGAGATGCAGATCGCCCGGCTGCCGGTGCAGTAGCCGGCATCGGCCTCGACGACGCACGTGTCGACGCCACGGCGCGAAAGCAGCGCGGCGACCGTCATGCCGACCGGCCCGCCGCCGAGAACCACCACCTGATGTTCGTTGCTCAAGGACCGCTCCGAAGACGATTGCGAAGGCGCGTGGTGCCGCCGATCGGGCGTGAGGCGCCGAGCGCGCGACGAAACCGCGCGGACGAGCGATGATCTCGCTTTCGCGTCGAATCCACGAGAAGCATGATGCCGCTCAACCCCGAACTTGACCCCGCACGCGCGACCCGGGAGGCCGCATGACCGCGACCGTGCTGCACCCGTCGTCGATCACGTCCGAACTCGCGTACCTCTCCGGGTTCGGCAACGAGTTCGCGACCGAAGCGGTCGCCGGTACGCTGCCGGTCGGCCGCAACTCGCCGCAGCGCGTCGCCCACGGCCTCTATGCCGAGCAGCTGACCGGCACGCCGTTCACCGCGCCGCGCAGCCACAACCGGCGTTCGTGGCTCTACCGCATCCGTCCGGCCGCCGTGCATCGGCCGTTCCGTCCGCTCGACACGGGCCGGCTTCGCGGCCGCTTCGACGAGGTCGCGACGCCGCCCGACCAGCTGCGCTGGAACCCGCTGCCGATGCCCGACGAGCCCACCGACTTCGTCGCCGGCCTGACGACGATGGCCGGCAACGACGGTTGCGGCATCCATCTGTACGCCGCGAACCGCTCGATGGAGGACCGCTTCTTCTACGATGCGGACGGTGAACTGCTGATCGTCCCGCAGGAGGGCGCGCTCCGCATCGCGACCGAGCTCGGGACGCTCGACGTCGAGCCGCAGGAGATCGTCGTCGTGCCGCGCGGCGTGCGCTTTCGCGTCGAGCTGCTGGGCGATGGCGCGGGCGACGCCGTGGGCGATGCTCGTGGCTACGTCTGCGAGAACTTCAAGGCGCCTCTCCGGCTGCCCGACCTCGGCCCGATCGGCTCGAACGGGCTCGCCAATCCGCGCGACTTCCTGACGCCGGCCGCGCGCTACGAGGACGTCGACGGCGACTTCGAGCTCGTCGCCAAGTTCGGCGGCCGCCTGTGGTCCGCGCCGATCGACCATTCGCCGCTCGACGTCGTCGCGTGGCACGGCAACTACGCCCCGTACAAGTACGACCTGCGACGCTTCAACACGATCGGCTCGATCAGCCACGATCATCCGGACCCGTCGATCTTCCTCGTGCTGCAGTCGCCGGCCGACATGCCGGGCACCGCGACGCTCGACTTCGTGATCTTCCCGCCGCGCGTGCTGGTCGCCGAGCAGACGTTCCGTCCGCCCTGGTTCCATCGCAACTTCGCGAGCGAGTTCATGGGGCTGATCCACGGCGCCTACGACGCGAAGGCCGAAGGCTTCGTGCCGGGCGGCGCGTCGCTGCACAACTGCATGTCGGG
>CAXTDA010000589.1:0-2396 GCA_964242935.1 uncultured Burkholderiaceae bacterium
GCGATCGGTTGATCCCGCCGAGCGGCTGGAAGGCGGCTAGGCCGTGCCACGGGCTGAACGCCGTTCCGTTCTCCTTGGCGTTGCTCACGCCGTTCTCCCAGCCGAGCTGGGCTGGCACGATCAGGCGCGCCACTGCGCGGTAGGGGCTGGCCTTCTCGTCCCATAGGGCCGATGCGTCCTCGACCGGCATGGCCTTGAGGTCGGTGCAAAGCTGGACGCGCAACTCCCAAACGCCGTCCTGCTCGATCAGCGTTTCCCGCATGTCCTCACGCAGCGCATCGGGGCGCCCCGAGCTGTCGACCTTTCTGCCCGTAAGCTCGGTTAGATTGGTCGATATGGGCGCGACCGACACCTTGGCGATATGGTCGCCGTACCGGATCGGCACCTGGCTGTAATAGGTCTCGCCGGCCGGATGGGTCTGCGGCGCGCCGCCAAGCGTCTGCACGGTGGGGCTGGCGATGCCAACGGCCTCCAGCGCCGCGTCGATCGTCTGCATCGTCGCCGAAAATGCTTTCTTGAAGCCTTCGCCCCGATCGGTGGACGCGGCGAGGAGCTTTAGGTTGGCAAGAAACGTTGCTGGCGTCGCCGACGCGAACGCCGGGCCGTTGACGAGCACGAAGTCCTGCGTCTCGTCGCTCTCCGAACCCGGCAGGCGCTCGCCGGTGACCCCGAGGATCTTGAGTGCAAGCCCGCGCGGCACGCTGACGCTGTCGTCCAGGATGTCGCCCGGCAAGGTCGAGAAGCGCAGCAGCGCTTCGTAGCTGCCCGCCTGGGCGAACAGGCCCTGCGCCAGCTCGGGCGGTAGATCGGCCATGACCTCGATCGTGCCCGTGACGATGGCATGTCCCTTGGCATGGATGCCACGTACTGCCGTGCCGTAATCGGCGGTTGTCTTGTCCTGAATGATCTTCACCTGCTCGCCAAGGCCCTTGATCGCTTCTGCCTCGCCATCGGGAACCATCTCTACGTCGGGAGAGAAGCGAACGGGGAACGCGTGGGCGGCATCGGACATGAGCAGGACCTTGTGTATGAGCATAACGGAGAACGCCCCGCCTTCGGCCACCGAAGGCTGGGCTCAGGCGACTAGGCGCGCAGTTCGCGCGCGATCCGCTGCGTGATCATCGTGTGTTCCTTGAACGTCGCGAGCGCGAGCGTCGCCAAGTGGCGGCCATGCATTTCCGCCATGTCATTGGGGTTCGGCGGCGAGTTACCGAGATATGCCGTGGCGAGATCACGCAGGAAGACGTGGTTCTCGTATTGCGCATCGATGTAGGCGCGGTCGAACGCGGCGCCCGGCGCGGCCGAGCGGATCTTGTCCAGGGTCGCCTGCGCCTTGGCGTCCATTGGCGGCACCGGCGTACCGAGCTGCTTGAGCACCGTCGTGACGGCGATCGCCTCGGTCAACTCGAAGCCGGCGAATTCGCGCGCGTCGACCTTGCGCGCGCGATCGACCGCGATCTGGCTGGTTGCCAGCGAAAGCATGGCCGGACCGATCACGCCCATCGAGAACTGCTGATTGGTGCGCGTGCCCGAGACGTCGGGCATCGGCATCACGGCCGGATCGTGCATCATTCGACCGCGGCGCTGAGCCATCGCCATGGCGGGGACGGCGACGAGAGCTGCGGCGGCTCCGGTCAGAAGGGTGCGGCGGTCTGTGTTCATGGTGCTTCTCCTGTTGGTGGACCGAAGCACATGTGCGCGAGGACCCGTTGCCATGACGGGTCGCAGGCAGAGGGGTTCCGCTGCCGTCGAACTATTGGATGGCAG
This sequence comes from uncultured Burkholderiaceae bacterium, assembly GCA_964242935.1. Classification (GTDB taxonomy): domain Bacteria; phylum Pseudomonadota; class Gammaproteobacteria; order Burkholderiales; family Burkholderiaceae_D; genus CAHJXF01. The sequence goes on from CAXTDA010000589.1 coordinate 1,768, forward strand.
AACCCTTATCTTGGACGATCGGATACCTAATACTGCCGTCGGTCGAGTTTCGACTGCGCCCGGTAGCGGGCCGGCGGCGATCCGTAGGCCGCTTCGAACGCCTTGGCGAACGACCGGGGCCCGGCGTAGCCAATGCTCTGCGCGATCGCCAGGATCGGGAGATCGGTGACATCGAGCAGGCGGGCCGCGACCCGGAGGCGCGTCTTCTGCACGAACTCGATGGGCCCTTGCTCGAATGTCCTAGAAAAATGGTCGGAGAAAGAGGCTCGGCTCATACCGGCCAGGGATGCAAGACTATCGACCGTATGGCCGGCGCCGGGATGCTCAACAATGGCGGCGACCGCCCGCGCCAAGCGCGGATGGTTCACTGCCGCAGGGAGGAGCGAGCCGTCCGCGATCGACAGCCAGTGCTCCCGAAGGAGGACGACAAGCGCCTGTTTCATGAGGGCCTGGCACATCGCCTGGGTGCCCAAGCCAGCGCGCGCCACTTCGCGGCGCATCGCATCGAATAGCGCCGTGGGAACACCGCTCGAGGCGGGGTTGTCAACGACCGGCCGGCGAAGCAGGTCGAAAAGGCCTAGCGCCGCATCGTGCGGCGCGGATACCGCGGCGCATAGCAGCAGCGTGTC
>CAXTDA010000590.1:0-2394 GCA_964242935.1 uncultured Burkholderiaceae bacterium
AGATCACCCGCGCCGCCTCGACCAGCCGCGTCACCGTCCACGCCTTCGTCCGCGACATCGGGCGGGTCTCGGCGATCTCGACCATGTCGCCTTCGTTGTACTGGTCGGTCTCGTCGTGCGCGTGGTACTTCTTCGAGCGGACCATGTACTTGCCGTACAGCGGGTGCTTGACCTTCCGCTCGATCAGGACCGTCACCGTCTTGTCCATCTTGTTGCTGACGACGCGGCCGACGAGCGTGCGCGTCAGTCCGGTCTTGTCACCGGCGGCCGGCGTTGCGGCCTCCACTTCGTCGGCCACGAGGGCGTTCGCGATTTCGCTCATTTCTGTTCTGCCTTCTTCGCCGGCGTCGCGGCCGGGTTCTTCGCGGCCGTTTCGGTCATCACGGTGCGCACGCGCGCGATGTCGCGACGGACCTTCTTCAATTGACTACTGTTCGACAGCTGCTGGGTCGCGATCTGCATGCGCAGGCCGAACTGCGCCTTCAGCAGGTCGGTCAGTTCCTTGCCCAGCGCCGCAGCGTCCTTGTCGCGGAGTTCAGATGCCTTCATCTCGATGTCCTTTCAGTGGGCGGGCCGGTCAGGTGCCGACCTGGCGCACGACGAACGTCGTCGCGATCGGCAGCTTGGCCGCGGCGAGCCGGAACGCCTCGCGCGCCAGCACCTCGTCGACGCCGTCCATCTCGTACAGCACCTTGCCCGGCTGGATCTCGGCCACGTAATACTCGACGCTGCCCTTGCCGTTGCCCATCCGTACTTCGGCGGGCTTCTGCGAGATCGGCTTGTCCGGGAAGATGCGGATCCAGATCCGGCCGCCGCGCTTGATGTGGCGGGTCATCGCACGACGCGCCGCTTCGATCTGACGCGCCGTGAGCCGCCCGCGGCCGACCGCCTTCAACCCGAACTCGCCGAAGGACACCTTGGCGCCGCGCGTCGCGACGCCGGTGTTGCGGCCCTTCTGTTCCTTCCGGTACTTCCTGCGTGCTGGTTGCAACATGATCAGTCCTTCTTCGGAACGGTCGTTCCGCCGACCGCATCGGCTTCCTTCGACGCTGCACCCGGCGGCGCACGACGGCCCGGGCGACGATCGTCACGGTCCGCTTCCGGCGCCGGCACAGCCGGGGCCTCGTTGCCGGCGAGGCGCTCGCCCTTGTAGACCCAGACCTTGATACCGATCGCGCCGTAGGTCGTCTGCGCTTCGCCGAAGCCGTAGTCGATGTCGGCGCGCAGCGTGTGCAGCGGCACGCGGCCTTCGCGGTACCACTCGCGGCGCGCGATCTCGATGCCGTTCAAACGGCCCGACGACATGATCTTGATGCCTTGTGCGCCGAGGCGCATCGCGTTCTGCATCGCACGCTTCATCGCGCGGCGGAACATGATCCGCTTCTCGAGCTGCTGCGCGATCGAGTCGGCGATCAGCTGCGCGTCGATCTCGGGCTTGCGGATCTCCTCGATGTTGACGTGCACCGGCACGCCCATGCGCTTCTGCAGCTCGACCTTCAGCGACTCGATGTCCTCGCCTTTCTTGCCGATGACGACGCCGGGACGCGACGAGAAGATCGTGATGCGCGCGTTCTTCGCGGGCCGCTCGATGATGACGCGACCGACCGAGGCGTTCTTCAGGCGCTTCTTCAGGAATGCGCGGACGCGCAGATCCTCGTTCAGCATGCCGGCGAAATTGACGTTGCCCGCGTACCAGCGCGACGTCCATGCCCGGGTGACCGAAAGACGGAATCCGGTCGGATTGATTTTTTGACCCATCGTTTTCCTTAGTGGCGCGCGGCCGGTGTGTCGGCGACCGTGATCGCGATGTGACACGTCTGCTTCTCGATCTGGTTGCCGCGGCCCTTGGCGCGCGCCGACGAGCGCTTGAGCGAGGTGCCCTTGTCGACCGTGATCAGCGAGACCCGCAGTTCGTCGATGTCGGCGCCGTCGTTGTGCTCGGCGTTGGCGATCGCCGACTCGAGCACCTTCTTGATGATCGTCGCGGCCTTCTTCGGGCTGAACGTCAGCACGTTCAGCGCGTGGTCGACCTTCTTCCCGCGGATCAGGTCGGCGACCAGGCGGCCCTTCTGGGCCGACAGCCTCACGCCGCGCAAAATCGCTCTCGTTTCCATCATCGCGTCCTTATTTCTTCGCCTTGCGATCCGCCGCGTGACCCTTGAAGGTCCGCGTGACCGCGAATTCGCCGAGCTTGTGGCCGACCATGTTCTCCGAGATGTACACGGGGACATGCTGGCGACCGTTGTGGACCGCGATCGTGAGACCGACGAAATCGGGCATCACGGTCGAACGGCGCGACCAGGTCTTGATCGGGCGCTTGTCGCCGGAGGCCTTGACCGCGTCGACCTTGTGCACGAGGTGCGCATCGACGAAGGGGCCCTTCTTTGCTGAACG